>SLEY01000125.1 GCA_007124535.1 Planctomycetaceae bacterium | reverse complement strand
GTGTCCGCCTTGGCCGACCATCGGCAATGGCACGTGGTTCAGGAACTGCCCCAACCGGTGCTGGAGCCGGTTCGCGACGAGTCCGGTCAGCCGGTACGGGATTCGCAGACCGGCCACGTGGTTCGTCAACCGGTGCGGGACGAATCGGGGCATCCGCAACTGGAGTGGCAGCCGACGGGAGTCGTCTTCCGCGCCAGCAGCCTGATCAGCCGCGACGGGATCGATTGGATCTTCAGCAGCATGGTGCAGAACTTCATCCGCTTTCCGCCGCTGGGCGTCGTACTGGTCGGCATGTTGGGGATCGGGATTGCCGAGCGGACGGGGTTGTTGGGCGCCACTCTGAAAGCCTTGGTGCTGGGATTGCGGCGATTTCTGGAGTCGTTCACGCCGCGCCGCTGGCGGCTGGCGGACAAGGTGTTGACGCCGGCGGTGATGTTCGTGGGAATCATGAGTTCGCTGGCGACCGACGCCGGATATGTGGTCTTACCGCCGCTGGCTGCCGCGCTGTTCAAATCGGTGGGGCGTTCGCCGCTGGCCGGACTGGCCGCTTCGTTTGCCGGCGTGTCGGCCGGTTTCAGTGCCAACCTGCTGATCACCGGTCTGGAACCGATGCTGGCCGAACTGACCGGCATGGGGGCCTCGATCGTCGTCCCGGACTATCGTGTCAATCCGGCCTGCAACTGGTGGTTCATGATCGTCTCGACCCTGGTGATCACGTTGGCCGGCTGGTTGGTCACCGCTTGTTTTGTCGAGCGTCGTTTGAACCGCCGCTCGGCGGAGGCAGGGGGTCCGGACCGTCCCAGCGATGCGGAGATGGCAGCCCAGCAGTTGACCGCCCGGGAAGGTCGGGGACTATGGCGAGCGGGAACGGCGTTGATCCTGACCCTGGGCGCCGCCCTGGCGTTGATCCTGATCCCTGGCGCGCCGCTGTACACGTATCACATGCCCGACCCCGCGGGGGGGCCGGGTTGGGTGATTGCCGAGCTGTGGCAGCCGGACGAGGAGTTGCCAGAATCGCCGCCCGCCGAGGCCCATGTCCGGCCGGATGGCCGGGTGCTGGTGCCCAGCGAGCGGATTTTCCAACGCTGGGTCGACGCGATCGTGCCGTTGCTGTTCTTCAGCTTCATGATCCCCGGCCTGGCTTACGGCATCGCGGTGGGCGAGATCCGCAGCGACCGGGACGCCGCGGGGTGCATGATCCAAGCGATCGCGGCCATGGCCCCCATCATCGTGCTGGCCTTCGTCGCCGGCCAGTTCATCGAATTCTTCCGCTACTCCGGGCTGGACCAGATGATGGCCATGGCCGGCGGGATCTGGTTGGGAAAAGCCGGACTGAGCCCGTTCGTGTTGGTCGTGGCCTTCATCGGAGTGACCATGGTGTTCAACCTGTTCATGGGATCGATGAGTGCCAAATATGCGTTGTTCGCGCCCATCTTCGTGCCCATGTTCATGTTGGTCGGCATCCGTCCCGAACTGACCCAGGCCGCCTATCGCGTCGGCGATTCGGTCACCAACATCATCACCCCCTTGAACTCGTACCTGATCATCATCCTGGTCTATTTACAGCGATACGTCCCGCGCGGCGGTGTGGGCACCATGATCGCGACCATGCTGCCCTACACGCTGGCCTTCACCGGGATCTGGACCCTGCTGCTGTTGATCTGGATGGCCTCCGGGCTACCGCTGGGCTTGGACGGACACCTGTGGTTCGATCTGAGCGAACTGGCCACCGGATAGGCCGGTCGGGCAACGCTCCGCTCCCGGCTTTCTCGTCGTCCGCCGTCGGCTGTCAGTAGTACAGGTCGCGCTCGTCGGTGTGGGTGATTTGTTGCAGTCGCGTGATCAGGTCACGTTTACGGGCGTTGTCGGGCATCGCGCCCAGCTCATGAGCGATCCGTTTTTCACCCACGTGGCGGGTCTCAGGGGAGGCGTAGTCCACCAAGTACTCTTGCAGCGTCGTCAGGGCGTTGGGGGTACAGAGTTTCTCGATGAATCCGGGGATCGCAAACTCCATGAAGGCTTCGCCGGTCCGTCCCAGCCGGTAGCAAGCCGTACAGAAGCTGGGAATGTAACCGTCGACCAACAATTGCCGGACCACTTCATCTAGCGAGCGGACGTCTGCCAATTCGAACTGCTGGCGTTCGCATCGTTGTTGTTGGGCATCGCCCGCCTCGGTGTAGCCCCCCAGATCGATGCGGCTGCCCGCGTCGATCTGCGAGACGCCGAAGCCCATCAGCTGGGACCGCAGGGTCTCCGGTTCACGCGCCGTCATGATCATGCCCGTGTAGGGCACACTCAGCCGGAGGATGGCTACCAACCGCCGGAAATCGTAGTCGTTCACCTGCCAGCGCGGGTCCCATTCGGCGTGGGCGGCGGGTCGCAAACGGGGAAAGCTGATGGTGTGCGGGCCGCAATGGAATTTGTCCATCAGGTGCCGCGCGTGCGCCACCAGCCCCAGCACCTCGAAACGCCAGTCGTACAGTCCGAACAGGGCCCCGATTCCCACGTCGTCGAGGCCGCTTTCCCAAGCTCGGTCCAGCCCGTCCAGTCGCCACAGGTAATCGGCTTTCGCTGTGCCCGGCGGATGGACTCGGGCATACGTGGCATGGTGGTAGGTTTCCTGAAAGATCTGGTACGTCCCGATCCCGGCCTCCTTGACCGAGCGAAACCCGGCATGATCCAGGGGGGCCGCGTTGATGTTCACACGGCGAATGGCGCCCTGCCCCTCCCGGACGCCATACACCGTCCGAACCGCCCGGGCGATAAAATCCGCCGAATAGGTCGGGTGCTCGCCAAAAACCAGGATCAGCCGCTTGTGACCCTGGCGTTCCAGCGCCGTCACCTGAGCCCGGAGGGTTGCGGTGTCCAGCGTCCGTCGCGGCGTCTGGCGATTCGAGCGGCGGAAACCGCAGTACAGGCAATCGTTGACGCACCGATTGCCGATGTAAAGGGGAGCGAACAACACGATCCGATTCCCATACACATCGCGTTTCAGCTGGCGAGCCGCGGAGAAAATCCCTTCCACCCACTCCGGATCCGCCACGTTCAGCAGCACCGCGCACTGTTCCACCGTCAGCGGTTCCTTTGCCAGACTCTGCTGAATCACATCCCGGACCTCGGCCGAATCGACAGGCCGGTCAAGGAGCCCCTCTAAATAAGTGTCATCAATAAAATCGTGGGCGTGGGCGCTAAGCTGCCGGCCAGAAAATACCTGCAATTCGAAACTCCATTCCGGAATAATCGAAGCTGACTTGGCTCGAATATAACTGAATAACAATACCGCTCGGCGCGGGTCCCTGTTCGGCGCGGGTCCCTGACCCCGCCGCTCCCTGTTCGGCGCGGGTCTCTGACCCCGCCGAAACTGTTCGGCGCAAGTCTCTGACCCCATTGTTCGGCGCGGGTCTCTGACCCCATTGTTCGGCGCGGGTCTCTGCCCCCGCCGAAACCGTCACGTATTCTTTGCCATCATATCGATTTCGGGGGTTGGGAACAGGTGCTGGAAGCCATGGAAGCGGTGGAACACGCTGGAACCGCTCGTTTTTGGGGGAACAATCCGAACCCGCCCCAAAGCGGCAGGAGATTTTTCAGGTCGGGTGGATTAGCGCTCCCGTGCGGTGCCGATACACTCTGTAAGGAACAAGATTACGGGCGGCAGCGTCTCAGTTCGGCGTTCCGTTCGTTCACGACATCGGTGACGCACGACGACATTGGGGAGATTATGCACGCCATTTTGATGAATGAGCACCCGTTGGCGAAGGATGGGGAAGGGCGATTGAAATGCCGGATTGGTACGGTTTTCGCCAGGGATCGGGTGATCATCACCCTGCCCGGTATCCACGCAACCCAACGTCTGGCTTACCTGGACCAAATCGACGAAGATCAGCAGCGTGCCGGTGAGCCCCCTATGACGGAGAAGGAGCGGCAAGACTATTGGGAGGCGGCGGTCGATCTGGTCATGGACAGCAACACGATCCTGATTCGCCCGGATCCCGACCGCATGGATTTGGCGTTCTTGGCCGATGAAGTCTTGCAGGAGATCACCAGCAAGTGGCAGATCCGCTTCTTGAACGTGTTCGATCCGAAGGTTCGCGAGGCGATCAAGCGCCGGGGAGAACTCTGGCGGATCAGCCGGTTGCCGCACTCGGTCACCGAAATGGAGTACATGATCCATGATTCGCGGATCGGGATCGGCGGCCGCGAGATTTACTACTACAATCGAGCTACCGGAACTCGCTATTTGACCTGTCAGGAGTTTGCTCAGCTGCATTCGATGGACGATGTGCGACTGCGGCAGCATCTGATCGAGATCCAGGATCATTCCGGGTGCAAGAACCGGATGGGGAATCTGGAAATCGATTTTTTTCAGGCGGAATCCGATTTTCGCGAGGTCCTTCTGCAGCAGGATTTTCGCGGTTGTTCGCGGGAACAATTGCGAATCCTCCATGAGGAACTCGGCGAGCTTTTCCGGGAAGCGGTCACCGCACCGTTTCGATTCGACAATGTGGCCAATGTCGATTGGCGCTGCCGGATGTATGCCTCGTTGCTGCCGCCGCACGAATATGTGGTTTCGCAGGAGGAGTTATTGGGATTGAGTTCCGAGTTCTACATGCAGGTGCGGTGGCTGCCGGGGGCTCGGATCGATCGGGGCGAATTGATTTTCGATTCGCTCTTCCATCAACCGCCTGCCCCCCATGATTCGTGCATGCGATGCGACCATGTGGCCCGCAGCCTGATTTTGAATCTGCTCCGCGAGTACGGCGACATCGAGTATGTGAATGTCGGATGCGTTTCCGATTCCCTGTCCGAACGCCCGCCTTTGGAGGGGCGGCGCGGGGTTTACCTGATCGAAATGAAACTGCAGAACAGCTCGGAGGAACTGCTGAAGATCGTGCGCATCCAGAAATGGAGCGTCGGCGAACGGCTGGACCGAGGGCACGATCTGCTGCGGGCCTTGGTGGAGACGGAGGATTACGTCGAGTACATCCTGGATCGGCGTCTGGCCTGCCGCCAATTGGGGATGAATTTGGCAACGCGGGTGACCAGCCGCCGGATGAGCGAAATCTACCACGGACGGCAGCAAACGTTGCACGGAACCCCCATCTGGACTCCCTACTATGAGCGGGAATACATTCATGGGATGGCCACCGACAAGATCCCGATGGCGCGCTTCGAGGATCCGACGTTCGCCGGACGATTTGCGAACTTGCTGGGAAAAGCGGCCGCGCCGAATCTGGTTGTGGGACGCTGTACGGATGAGGGCCAAGTGACATTTGACGACGGGGACGAGATCCTGGTCGTCGATCAGCAAGGGTTGCCGACCGACATTATCGTGGCCGATTTTACGGGCGCCTTTGCCGATTATCTTTCCGATTTGCCCTCGCTGGCCGCTCGTCATGTCGAACCGGTTCTCCGACGCGGGGAACACGTGAATGAGGACGGGGCTTTTGCGGAGGCCTACCTCCAGGCCCTGGTGGCGGAGTATCGCCGGATCCGCTGGGAGTATCGGCGGCGCCGCAATGCGTTCGATACCCTGTTCCGCAACAAACCGATCGACATGGGCGGCAATTTGGCGTATCGCTGGGAACGGGTCCTCGAACGGCTGGACAAGACCGATCCGCAGGAGATCGAGCAAGCGGTTCGCGAGGGGCTGGCCGCGGGAAAGGATAGCCGCCTGTCCGCTTCCTCGACCTGACGCTGCCGGTTTCTCGCGGGCCGCCCCGCCCTCATGAGGAGCCCAGCCGAGTAACGGCTTCCGGCGATATCGCGTGAGCGAACTGCTCCTCGGTCAACCATCCCGCCTCCAGAGCTACCTGTTTCAGCGATTTCCCCTCGCGGGTTGCGGTTTGCGCCAAGCTTTCGGCCCTCTCGTAGCCCAGACAACCCACCAGCGCGGTGACGATCGCTGTACTCGTCTCGACCGTCTGCCGGCAGCGTTCCCGGTTCGCCTCCATGCCGGAGACACAGAAATCGCTGAAAACCCGGCAAGCGTTTTGGGCGAGGGTCAAGCTTTCCAGCAGTTGATCGGCAATCAACGGGAGGAACTGGTTCAGTTCGAGTACGCCCAGTGCCGCGGCTTGCGTGATCGCTTGATCCTGCGCGGTGATCGCCACGGCCGCCTGGCCCACCGCTTCCGGGATCACCGGATTCACTTTGCCCGGCATGATCGACGAGCCCGGTTGGCGGGCGGGCAAGCGGATCTCGGCCAACCCCGTGTGCGGGCCCGAGGCCAGCAGCCGCAGGTCGTTGCTGATCTTCAACAAATTGGCGGCCAAGGCCCGTATCATCCCCGACACCTCGACAAACACATCGGCGTTTTGGGTGGCGTCCAGCAAGTTCTCCGCTCGAGCCATTCCAAAGCCCGTCACCTGCTGCAAAAAATCGACGACCCGGAAGATATACTGCCTGGGAGCCCCGATCCCGGTACCGATCGCGGTCCCTCCCAGATTGACAATTCGCAAACGTTCCTCGCACTTGTAAATCCGCCAGCGGTCGCGGGCAAAGGCCTCGGCATAGGCCCCCATGCTGCGTCCCAACGTCGTCGGGACCGCGTCCTGCAATTGGGTGCGCCCGATCTTGACTACGTCCGCAAAATGACGTTCCCGGCCTTGGAAGGCGTCGATCAGCCGAATCACCGCCCGCTCCAGCGACCGCAATTGCCCAATGGCTGCCACTCGCAGCGCCGTCGGGAACGTATCGTTCGTCGACTGATGCCGGTTGACGTCCTCGATCGGGTGAATTCGCCGATAATCGCCCAGCGGATGACCTAACCGCTGGAGTGCCCGATTTGCAATGACTTCGTTGACGTTCATATTCGTCGACGTGCCCGCCCCGCCCTGCAAGGCATCGACCACGACGTGCCCGTCCAGGCGGCCCTCCGCCAATTCCTGGCAGGCAGCCTGCATGGCCGTATAACGGTCCATCTCCCAGCCGTCCAACTCGTGGTTGGCCATCAGGCAAGCGGATTTCACCAAGCCATAGGCATGCACCAAGTGCCGATTGACCGGCCGCCCCGTGAGCGGAAAGTTCTCCCGTGCACGTTGCGTGTGAATCCCGTACAATGCGTCCGCGGGCACCGCCAGCGCACCCAACAGATCCTGCTCGATACGCCAGCCCGAGTCCGAAGCTTCCATCACCGCCATCCCTTACCGGCCAGCCAGAGGAATTCAAGCCATCATTCAACCGGCCGACTCTTCGGCAGCCGCGGCCGCCCGGGCCCGCCGAGCCTCCACAAACGATTTGACGCACCCCCCCAATAGCAAAGCACTCAACAGCACGGTCAGCCCCAAGGAAATCAGCGTCATCGCTCCGAGTTCACCACCCGAAAAAAGAACCATCAACAACCGCAGCAAAGGAAGTACCACACCCAGCAACGCCAGCAGGGAAACCAAGTGCATCGCATGCCGGCGACAGGCTGGCCGCAGCGCCAACCACCCCAGCAACACAATCGGGATGCCTAGAAATGATGGGATCAGCGCCGTCGGACTGGGCCACTCGCCTTGCCCCAGGCGAAAACCACCAAACACACCCAGCCCCAGCAGTACAAGCAATCCACCTAAACATAGGGATATCTTGGCCATTTAAGCGCCCTCTCAATAGGGTAAGCGTCAGCGGGACTTGCCCAGAGGGATCACGTACAGCGGTTGCTCGCCCGCTTCCAGCTGGATCGCTCGCGTGAGTTCGGCATCGCGAAAGGCGCCGATGACCACCATGTCGATGTCCAAAGCGGTGGACTGGAGGTGCACGTTTTGCGCCACGTGACCCGCCTCCAAGTACATGAAACGCAACGCTCGTTCCCCATAACGCGCCTCGGTTCGCGACAGCATGCCCGAAACCAGCATGACCACCGGCGCCTGCAGGATCGCGTCCTGTCGTAGAGAGTTCTCGTACACCGCTTGCCGTTGATCGCCTGCCATACGGGGGGCCAGAGCGTGGTTTTCCACCACATACCGGTACACCCCGTCTTCCAGATCCTCGCAGCCCGTGATCACGAAATCGATCTCGATGGGGTATGTGGCGCCTGCGGAGGGCGCCGCGCGATAGCCCCTGGTGTCATCGGTCACGCCCTGGGCAGCCCAAGCCAACTGGGAGATTTCCGTTAATGTTAGGGGATCGGGACCGAACTCGCGCACCGAGCGCCGCTGGCGAATCGCCTGTTCGACCGAGACGTCCCCCTGAACAGAGGGTTCTGGCAACGGGATCTCCTGGTCGCCACGGACCGGCATCGCACCACCGAAAGCGACAAAGAATACCAAGAACCCAGCCCAACCGGTCACATTTTTCTGCATGGTGTGTCTCCTGAGGACGGTATTTTGTTGTGCCGGTTCAGTGTATCGGTTGGGCGAGGTTTTTGCCAACGGGGTGGGAACGGCTCGAGTGATCGGTCCCCGGCTTTTCACGGCCCGCGAAATCCGGAGAATGGAGCCCTCGGTGGCCCGTGCCGCTCCATTGTGAAGAAAGCCGATTCGTTGTGAATTCCATGTCGAGCGGATAACGGGCGGGGGCGTGGACCGGGCCGCCTGCCACCCGCCGTTCCCCCAGCGCGGCCCGCTTTCGTCAAATTTTCAACAAAGGAACACATCATGATCCAAGCCGATTTGTCGGACAAAGTCACCGTGATCACCGGCGCTTCGTCGGGGATGGGCGCCGCCATCGCTCGCCGTTTCGCCGGATGCGGTAGCCGGGTGGTCCTGGCGGGCCGGCGACTGGACCGTTTGGAAGCCCTGGCCGCGGAGATCCGCGGGGCGGGCGGGGCCGCCTTGGTCGTGAGCTGCGAAGTCAGCGACTGGCCCCAGGTCGAGGGCCTGGTCCAGAAGTCGCTCGACGAATTCGGCCAGATCGATGTGATGGTCAACGCCGCCGGGTTCGGCACGCTCAAACCGCTGGCCGACACGTCCGTCGCGGAGATTGACAGCCAGATCGACGTCAATTTCAAGGGGCTGTGTTACGGCTGCAAGGCGGTGTTGGACCACATGCGCAGCCGGCGGACGGGACAGATCCTGAACATCGGCTCGGTCGGTTCCGTGCGGCACTATCCGTCCTTCGCCGTCTACGTCGGCGCCAAACATGCCGTGTTGGGTTTTTCCCGGTCGCTGTACGAAGAGGTGCGCGAAGAGGGGATCCGCGTCCATGTGCTGTGCCCGGCGGCGGTGAACACCGAGTTCATCGAGATCGCCGGATTCCGCGATGTGCCTTGGCCCCCCGAGGGAATGATCCAAGCCGACGATATCGCGGAACTGGCGCTCACCTGCGTCGCCATGCCCGCCAACATCCACATCGACACCCTCGTGCTGTGGCCCACCTGCCAGGCAACCTGACCGGACCAGGGCACCGCGGTTGATGCCGGGAAGCGCACAAGGGAGAGGCCACCAAGCCCAATTGTTGCTTGAAATCCAAGAGTTGCTTGCAGCGCCTCCCCGGAGGTTGGACATTCCTGCCCGACGGACATGTGATTGCCGGCACTAAGGCGTCGCGTCAAAATAAATTGACGATTGTTTCGTGAGGCTGGAGTCATCATGTAGTCAGCAAGTGCCCGAAGAACGCTCGCAACGTCGATGATCGGCACAAGACGGCCGCGAGCGACCTTCCAGAACGGCGACTGGGAAACCTGCTCCTCCCAGAACACTCGCCATCGTTCGATGGTCCGTCGATCGGCGCC
>SLEY01000148.1 GCA_007124535.1 Planctomycetaceae bacterium | reverse complement strand
TTGCCCCGCCCGTCGGTTTCTGCCTTCGCTCGCCGCCGCATGAAGCAACAGAAGTTCACCAAACAGTTTGCGACGATCTATGATCTTGCCGTCCAGGTCTGTACTCGCGGTGAGGCGGACGCGATTCTGGTGATTCTGGATGGACCGACCGATTGGACCCAGTTGAAATTGCGCGCCGGGTCCGTCAAGGTGCTGGCGGTGGCGGATCGGGAAGAAGAATTGACCGGGGCCCGCGAGGAGGGGATCGCCACCGTGGTGATCCAGATGGAAAATGCCCCCGTCTTCGAGAAATTGACTCAAGGGCTACTCGAAAGTGTGGCCGAAGAGGTCCTGGAAGAAGGGGCTGAGGTCGTGGCCATCTACAGCGGCTTCGAACCGGGGAGCATCGATTCGATCAGCTATATCCGGCTGGACGAGCACTTGGGCCGCCTCACCGCCCGCGACCTCCGCAAATTGGAAACCAGTGTCCCGCTGGAAACCTTGAAGCTGGTGCTGGACCTGGCCGTGGAGATCGGTCGCGAGGGACGGGAGGGCAAGGCGGTGGGGACCATGTTCATCGTGGGCGACTCGCGGCGGGTTCTGAATCATTGCCATCCGGCGGGTTTCGATCCTGTCAAGGGATATAATCGCAAGGAACGGAACCTGTATGATCGGCGAGTACGCGAGGCGGTCAAGGAAATCGCTCCGCTGGACGGCGCGTTCATCATCGCCGCCGATGGCACGGTCGAACGGTCATGCCAGTTGGTCGATGCCCTGCATGCCAATCTGACGCTGTCCAAGGGTCTGGGTTCGCGGCATTGGGCGGGAGCGGCGATTTCGAACAACACGCAGGCGATCGCGGTGGTGGTGAGCCAGACGAACGGGACGGTGCGATTGTTTCAGAACGGCGAAGTGGTGTTGCGTGCGGAGCCGTTCCGCCGCGCCATGAAATGGAAGGATTTCGGTTACGATCCCCCTTTGCCCCATTCGGAGTAGCATGCAGCCCGTTTCGACGCAGCTTACGGAAATCGATATCCGCCGGGCGGATTGGCAGCATCCGGCGGACCAGCAGGCGGTGCTCGAATTGCTGGATCGGTATGCCCGAGACCCCCTTGGACAAGGGGGTCCTTTGTCGGATGCGGTGCGGCAGCGTCTGATCCCCGGCCTGCGTGCTCAGCCCGGGACGGTGGTGCTGCTGGCGTGGCGGGATTCCCAACCTGGCGGTTTGGCCGTGTGTTTTGAGGGCTTTTCCACTTTCCATGCGCGCCCCTTGTTGAACCTTCATGATCTGATCGTGGTCCCCGAGTTGCGTGGCCGGGGTGTGGGGCGAGCTTTATTGCAAGCGGTCGAGGCGGAAGCCGTGCGGCGCGGATGCTGCAAACTGACGTTGGAGGTCCGCGCGGACAACCTCCGCGCCCGCCGGCTGTACCGAACGATGGGGTTCGATTCCGGTGAGTCGGCGCCGGAGATGAGCTTTTGGACGAAACCTCTTTTTTCCCAAGCGGCTGGGTGAGGAGACCGTTGGCGAAAATGCATGAAGCCACCTTATCGTTGGCCGACCCCCAGCTGGCATTGGCGTTGTTGGGCACGTTGGACCAGCATTTGAAGACCATCCGCGACGCGCTGGACGTGACGGTGACCCATCGCCAGGGCGAACTCCGGGTGTGTGGCGAGCCCGAGTCGGTGGGCAAAGCGATCACGGCGTTCGAGCAGTTGAAGAGCAAGCTGCAACGTTCGGGGGTGGTGACCAGTGAGGATGTGGCGGCGGTGTTGGCGTTGGTGATGGGCGAACCGCCTCGCGAATCGCGGGCGATCGACATTTTCGATGCGGGCCGCACCATTCGGCCACGGACGCCGGGCCAGGCGCGCTACGTGCAATCGATTCGCAACCACGACTTGGTGTTTGCCATCGGCCCTGCGGGCAGCGGCAAGACCTATTTGGGCGTGGCCATGGCCGTCGAGGCTTTGAAAAGGCGGCAGGTCCGCAAGATCGTCCTGGTCCGGCCGGCGGTGGAAGCGGGCGAGAATCTGGGGTTCCTGCCCGGCGACCTGCAGGCCAAGATCAATCCCTATCTCCGCCCCCTGCTGGACGCTCTGCGGGAAATGATCGACCATGAACAGATCAAGCGGTTGATGGAGATGGACGTGATCGAGGTGCTGCCCTTAGCCTACATGCGGGGGCGTACATTGAACGAGGCGTTCATCATCCTGGATGAAGCCCAGAACACGACGGTCGCGCAGATGAAGATGTTCCTGACTCGGATGGGCGAAAAATCGAAAATTGTGGTTTCGGGCGACGTGACCCAAACGGATCTTCCCCGGCACGCCACCAGCGGCCTGAATGACGCCCTCCGCCGCCTGCAGCGCATCCGCGGAGTGGGAGTGGTGAAATTGACCAAGGCGGATATCGTGCGGCACCGGCTGGTTCAAGAAATCGTGCGGGCTTATGACGAGGAAGGCCAATCGTCCCCAAGACACCGGCCGAAGGGAACGTAGTGCCGTGATGCTCGAAATCGATTTGAATAACCAGCAGACACGGCACGCCATCGATTCCGACCGTCTGATCGAAGCCGGACGCCGCGTGCTGCACGGTCAGGGGGTCCGGCAGGGGTCCTTAAGCATCGCGGTGGTGGAGGATGCGACGATTCACGAATTGAATCGCCGCTACCTCCAGCACGATTACCCGACCGACGTGCTGAGTTTCCTGCTGGAGGAGTCACCCGGACAGGTGGTTGGCGAGGTGGTGGTCAGTGCCGACACGGCGGCGGAACGCTGTGGCGAGTTTGGCTGGACGGTGCACGACGAATTATTGCTGTACGTGGTGCACGGCGTGTTGCATCTGGTCGGTTTTGATGATGGCACGGCCGCCCAGCGTGCGGCGATGCGAGCGCGGGAACGGTTCTACTTGAGCGAACTGGGGTTGAGCCCCCGCAATGACGATCCCGACGCGGAGGAGGGGGAGGGGTCGGAAGATGCGGAGGAGGCGGGACCGTGACCCCTCGGGTGTTGATCAGCGTGGTCCTGGCCGGACTGGTGCTGGCGGGGGTGGCAGCCACCGGCGTGCGGATCTTGTTGAATTTTTCGCACCGCCAACTGGAATTATTCTGCCGGTTGCGCCGCCGTCGCGAGTTATTCGGGCAGATTTTGGATTTGCACGAGGAAGTGGCGCTGGCGATCGAGAAGGTCGAAGTGCTCGGGCTCTCGTTACTGATCTCCGGGACGACGCTGCTGGCGGCCCCCTGGTGGCTGAATGCGCCGCGTTCGCAGCAGTTTTCGACGGTTGTTTTGGCCTTTCTGGTGTTGTTTTCGGTGACCAGCTGGCTGCCGTCCGCCATCGCTCGCCAGTGGGCGGCTCCGCTGCTGCTGCGGACTTGGCCTTTGTGGCGAGGTCTGTATGCCATCGTCTGGCCACTGGATTGGTTTCTTTCCGGGGTGCATCGTCTGTTCCGGCGACTGGCCGGCCAATCCCCTCAGCCGGAAAAGGAAGAAGAAGAGGACGCCTTGGAGGACGAGATCCTGACGATGGTCTCCGCAGGGGAACGCGAGGGGCTGCTGGAAGCGGAAATGCGGGACATGATCGAAGGCGTCTTCGAGCTGGGAGATGCCGATGTTTCGGACATCATGACCCCCCGTTCGCGGGTCGATGCGATCGATGTCCGCATGGAGTGGCCGGACATCCTGGAGTTGGTCGTTCGTTCGGGCCGCACACGCTTGCCGGTGTATCAGGGTTCGCTGGACAATGTGATCGGGGTGTTGTATGTGAAGGACCTGTTGCCCGATTTGGCTCGCCAAGCGGGTCAGCCGGTCCGGCCGTTGGAGAGTCTGTTGCGCGAGCCCTGGTTGTGTCCGGGGACGATGCCTTTGCACGAGCTGTTAAGCCACTTTCGCAGTTGCCGCAAGCATTTGGCGGTGGTCGTCGACGAGTATCAAACCGTTTTGGGGGTGGTGACGATCGAAGATGTGTTGGAAGAGATTGTGGGGGAGATCATCGATGAAAGCGATCCGGAGGAGGAATTGGAGGAAGGCATCCGCGTTCTGGGGGGGCATCGCTTCGAGGTTGAGGGTGGGGTTCACGTGGATTTGGTGAACGAGCGGCTGGGGTTGGACCTGCCGGAAGCCGACGATTTCGATACGATTGCCGGCTACGTGGTGCGGCGACTGGGTTACATCCCTCAACCGAGGGAGTCGATCGAACATTCAGGGGCCCGGATCACGGTGCTGGCATCGCATGCACGGGCGATCGTTCGCTTGTTGGTCGAGGTTCCTGTGGGGCGGCACAAACGGGGACGCTCGTCGGACGAATCCTCCGCGCCCGTATGACAGCATTTACAGCGTCGCCAGCAGGTGAGGGAGCATGGCAACGGAGAAAACCTCGGCGGTGGTCCTGCGGTTGGTCGATTTCAGCGAAAGCAGCTGCGTGGTTACGCTGTTTACGCGAGATTTTGGCAAGATCGCGGCATTGGCCAAAGGGGCCCGGCGGCCGAAAGGTCCCTTCGACTCTGCTCTTGACCTGTTGGCCATTTGTCGCATAGTGTTCATTCACAAAACGACCGGAGCGCTCGATCTGCTGACCGAAGCCAAGCTGGAGCGGCGGTTCCGGACGGCGTCCCGCAACTTGTCTCGTCTTTATGCGGGGTATTACACGGCCGAGCTGCTGATGGAATTGACGGAAATCGCGGACCCTCATCCTGAATTATATGCCGAGGCGGAACGGACTTTGATCGACTTGGACCACGATGCCAACTTGGCGCAAACCGTGCTGCGATTCGAACTGTCGCTCCTGCAGCAACTGGGGTACCTGCCGTCGCTGGACGTCTGCGCGCTGTGTGGAACGGCGGTTCCCGTGCAGCGGCGCATTCGATTTGGCCCGGTGGCGGGGGGGATACTGTGTGACGCCTGCCGGCCGGGGCAGCGTCAAGTGGTCAGTCTGAGTCCGGAGGTGCTCCAAATCCTCCGTCAAGCGTTGGCGGGGGAGGCCGATTCCGAGTTGGATGCGGACCATCCCCGCTTCCGGGGAGAACTGCGCGGTGTGATGAACCATTACTTGACAAACCTGCTCGGGCATCCGCCCCGAATGCAGAGGTATTTGGGAACGTTGTCCACCTGAAAAGGGTGGCTGGACAAGGAAGTCCAAGACATGCGAGCACACGATGTCCAAAAAACGATCCTCCTGCTGCCCCTGGTCCTGCTGCTGGCGGCCGGTTGTTCGCCGTTGAGCGGCAGCCGAGACGCGGGTATCCAGTCGGAGGGCGAATCGGCCGCGTGGTACTCTCCGGATGAAATGTCCAAGCGGATCAAGGAGACGGGCCGCCGTTTGGTGGGCAAGGGGTACGATCCGGAAAAAGCCCGCGAGGTGTACGGCATCGGCGAAATGCATTATCGGGCGGGGTTGGCGGATAAGGGTTCGCCCCAGCGGAACGAGTTATTGCAGGCGGCTCGCCGATTCCGCAATGCCGCCGATCGCTGGCCCGACTCGGCATTGGAACAGGATGCCCTGTTTCTGGCGGCCGAATCTTACTTCTTCGCCGACCATTATCCCCGCGCGAACGATCTGTACGAACGGCTGATTTCCAAGTACCCGCACACCAAGTACCTGGATGTGGTCGCGGTGCGCCGTTTTGCCATCGCCGACTACTGGTTGAAACTGAACGAAGTCCGTCCCCAGCCGTTTTGGGCCGTCAACGTGACGAATCGGCAGCGTCCCTGGCGAGACACGTTCGGCCATGCGGTGCGAGTGTTCGACCGCATCCGGATCGACGATCCGACAGGCCGACTGGCGGACGATGCGACCCTGGCTGCCGGCAATGCCTATTTTACCCGCGGTCGTTTCCTGGATGCGGACAGCTTCTACACCGACCTGCGAAACAGTTTTCCCAGCAGCGACCACCAATTCAACGCCCACCTTCTGGGGGTTAAGTCCAAGCTGATGAGCTACGAAGGTCCGGACTATGCGGGTGAGGGCTTGGAGGAAGCCGAGAAGTTGATTCGTCAGATGCGGCGACTGTTTCCGGGCGAGGCCGACGAGCATCGCGACTACCTGAATCGAGCGCATGCCGAAGTGCAATTCCTGCTGGCGGAGCGCGAGTGGTATCGGGCGCGTTATTATGATCGCCGCCGCGAATATGCCGCGGCCAGCTTCCATTACGATGTGTTGACCCGCGATTTTGACGCGACGCCGTTTGCTCAAGAGGCCGAAACGCGGTTGGCCCAGATCGAGGACCGCCCTCCCGTTCCCCCCCAGCGTATGGAATGGTTGGTCGATCTGTTTCCGAAGACCGAGGACGTCCGCCCGCTGGTGGCCTCGTCGGAACCCACCACGACCCAACGCTAGTCGCATCACCTGACCTCGGAGGCTCGAGCTGTGCCATCCTTCCCGAGCAAACAAGCGGCTGAGAAGCGGGCCGTACCAACCCCGTCGCCGGGTCGGTCGCGGGCCGGGATGCCGTTCGCGCTGGTGGGTGGCGGTTCGAATCGGGCGATCGGCCGGCCGTCGCCCGGATACCTCGCCATTCTCCTGAGCATGATTCTGTCTCCCTTCATGGGCTGTGCCGCGTACCAGATCGGGCATCAATCGCTGTATCGTCCCGACATCCGCACCGTCCATGTCCCGGTTTTCGAATCCGAGAGTTTGCGGCGGAATCTGGGCGAGCGGTTGACAGAGGCGGTCATCAAGGAGATCGAGCAGCGCACGCCCTACAAGGTCGTCGGCGCCACCAACGCCGACAGCGTGCTTTCCGGACGGATCACGCGGGAACAGAAACGCGTGGTGGTGGTCAATCGCAATAATGATGCCCGGGAGATCGAGACCGAGTTGACGGCCGAGGTCCGCTGGGTGAACCGGCGCGGCGACGTATTGATGCAGCGCGGCGG
This sequence comes from Planctomycetaceae bacterium, assembly GCA_007124535.1. Taxonomy (GTDB): domain Bacteria; phylum Planctomycetota; class Planctomycetia; order Pirellulales; family Pirellulaceae; genus SLMF01. The sequence goes on along the minus strand of SLEY01000148.1, from coordinate 2,843 downwards.
CATCCCTCTGCCTCAGTTGGAATTCGGGGTCATCCAGGGCTCCGTGTTCCTGCCCGAAGCCGGGCAATCGCGAGTGACCAGCGAACAGGACGTCATCGAGCGTTTGGCTCGCGACATTGTCGGCCAGATGGAGATGTGGTGGTAAGCCCACGAAACCGGGCGCCCAAGTTGTTCGCGGCGTCCTCGTTCGCTTCCCGCCGCCAGTTCAACTGCGTTGTTCGACCGGCTGATAATCGCGCAACGGGGGCCCGCTGTAGACTTGGCGCGGCCGATAGATCCGGCTTCGATTGTCGTGGACCTCTTTCCATTGGGCAATCCAACCCGGCATCCGGCCGATCGCAAACATGACCGTGTACATATCGACAGGTATCCCCATCGCCCGCAGGAGCATGCCCGAATAGAAATCGACATTGGGATACAGGTTGCGGCTGACGAAATAATCGTCGTTCAGAGCCACCTCTTCCAGCCGTTGGGCAATGTCCAGCAAGGGGTCATGCCGCCCCAGTTTCGCCAGCACGCGAGGCGCGTGCTCCCGCAGAATCTGGGCTCGCGGATCGTAGCTGCGATAGACCCCGTGGCCAAAACCAAACAGCCGTTCCTCCTTGCGCTTCACCCGTTCGATCAGGTCGGCAATGCTCGTTCCCGATTCATGGATTTTTTGCAACTGCTTGACCACCGCCACGTTGGCCCCCCCGTGCAAGGGGCCCCACAGGGCGCACACGCCCGCGGCGCAGGACGCGAAAAGATTCGCTCCCGACGAGCCGACCATCCGCACCGTCGACGCCGAACAGTTCTGCTCGTGATCCGCGTGCAGGATCAAAAACAAACTGAGCGCTTTCAATATGTCCGGATCCGGATCGTAAAGGTTGTTTGGCAAGGAGAACATCATATGCAAGAAGTTGTTGCAGTAGCTGAGCTTGGGATTCGGATACAAGATCGGTTCCCCAATCGATGTCCGATAGGCAGCCGCGGCCACGGTGCGAATCTTGGAGATCAGCCGCGCCGCCGCGTACTCGAACGTCTGCTCGTCCTCCATCTTCATCACATCCAAGCTGTAGCACGACATCGTATTGATCATCGACGACAGGATCGCCATCGGCGGAGCTTGGGGAGGGAACCCCTGGAACGAGTGCCGCATCCCTTCGTGAATCAACTCGTGCTCCGTCAGCAGATCGCGAAAGCGCGCCAAATGATCCGCTGTCGGCAAATCCCCGTAGATCAACAGCAGCGCGGTTTCGATGAACGTCGAATTCTCCGCCAATTGCTCGATCGGGATCCCACGGTACCGCAGGATGCCCTTCTCGCCATCAATGAAACTGATGCGGGATTCCACCGAACCGGTGTTGCGGTATCCCTCATCCAAAGTGATGTAGCCCGTCTCCCCACGCAACTTGGTAATGTCTACCGCGTGTTCGTTTTCGGTGCCGATGACGATCGGGAGTTCGATCTCTTTCTCCGGGAGGATCAGTCGGGCTGTGCCACCCGAAAAAGCGACTGGATCGGTCATGCAAAACTCCAAAACTGAAAGGACTGCTCGGCGACTGTTGGTGCACCTTGTTGTTTCCGTGCAGACATTTTGCCCCGAGGAAGCCATAAATCAAGAGGGCCGAATCGGCCGAAAACAAAGGAGGGGGTTGGGTCGCAAGTCCTTTAGAAAAAACGACTTATGTCGAATCCACTAACAAAGCGGATAGCTTGATCAGCGTGAATCGAAGTGCCCTTATGGGCGGTATCGCCACAGAAAATTGCCCCGCAGCACCAACTGTGTTCCCCCCGTATAAAGAACAAGAAATGCGCCTTCAAGGGGTCTTACGACGTCGCACGTTCTCGTTGAATCACCCTTCATTGCGAGGCTCCGAATATCCCCCGTAGGTTAGGCATGTCTGCCCGACGATCCCCATGATGGCGCCGCAGTGAGGGATTTGTGATCCATGCGACGTTCGTGTCGATGCCCAACCTACGGGCCGATTCAATTCAGTTTGTTCGAGCTATTCCTGTTCCACATGACATGGGCTAGGTAAAACCGCTCGGCAAAGGTTGAAAGCGGTGGTTGGGGTAGACTGGCGGTCGATTCTGCACGCGAAGTGGAGGACGACCGATGCGAAATGGAACGAACGGAGCGGCCGGCGACCGGCTGCGGGAAGCTCAGCGGGAATAGGAACTTTGGCGGTTGCGGTCCCGCGGGCCGGGGCGGATTCCGAAAGAGTTGTGGCTGCTGGCTGCCGAGGCGGCCGCCGAACATGGGGTCGAATCGACTGCCCGAAATCGCGGTAGACGCGGCTTCCAGCCGCGTTAGGCAACTCGCAGGAAATAATCTATCCCGTTCGGCGAGGGTCTCCTGACCCCGCCGAAACCGCCGACCGAAGGTCTCCTGGGATATTGGAGACCTTCGGTCGGCGCGGTGGCTCGGTCAGAGATCGGCGACAAAACGGCGGGTCGATTATTTCCTGCGAGTTGCCTTAAGGAAACAAGAAAGCGGCAAGATGCCGCTTCTACCGCCTGCAGAGCGCTCCGTTGCCGGCATCGGTTCAATGCGAGTTGACCCAACGGGCCTTGAAACGCGGGCCGGGGTCGGTCGATCATCCGCGGTTGTGGGAAGCCGCCCAAGGCGGTCTGATGCACAACGACGACACGCCGATGAACGTGCTCGAGTTGACGGGCCTCTTGAAGCAGGGCCTCCCGTTGCGGGAAGATGCTCCGGAACTGGATCGCACCGACGACGCGGCTCGGCGATTCCAACTCTCGGACGAACAACGCATGCGGTTGCACCAACGACGCAGCCAGCCGGTCATGAACACGTTGCACGGATGGCTCATCGAGCAACTGGAGCAGCGGCACGTGGA
>SLEY01000641.1 GCA_007124535.1 Planctomycetaceae bacterium | reverse complement strand
GCTTCGCTTCGTTGCCGCCGGGGAGCCCTGTCGCCGCTTGCGGCGCAACTCTGCCAAGCGTCGAGTCGCTCGGAGTTCAGCCTCAGTTTTCGGCCAGTCGGTTCGACCCCCTGTTCGGCGGTCAGCAACCACAACTCCGTCGGAATCCGCCCCGGCCCGCGGTACCGCAACCGCCCGAGTTCCCATCCCCGCTGAGCTTCCCGCAGCCGGTCGCCAGCCGCTCCGTTGGTTCGTTTTCGCATCGGGCGTCCTCCACGTCGAGTGGAGAATCGACCGCCAGTCTACCGCCAACCCCCGCTCCCGCTTCATGCACGCTTGCCGAAAGCTCTTGATCGAGCGATGATCCTGCAGTATGCGCGTTTTGCTTGTCAGCAGGAATACCGCGGCCGTATACTGAAGGAAGAGCCCCTGGGTGGTCGAAGCAATCACGGACAGGGGCAGGATTGTGGACGGGAGTCGAGTAGCGATGCATCAAACCCCTAAATGGCTGGTAGTGATTTGCTCGATCTGGCTGTTTGCCGGTATGGCATGGGCCGAAACGGCCGTGTTCGTGCTGGTCCAGGGCGGTCAAATCGAAGGGAAATTGGTGAATCCCGACCAGGAACCGCGGGAAACCTACCTCATCCAGTTGCCGTTCGGCGGCCACATCAGTCTGGGTTCCTCCCAAGTGGCACGTGTGTTGACCGTCTCGGAAGACCTGCAATGGTATGAGGATCGGGCCGCTCAGATCGAGGATACGGTGGAGGCGCATTGGGAACTGGCGGAACAGTGCCGCGAGCGGAATTTGTCGGCGCAGCGCGAGCATCATTTGCGGCAGGTGCTGCGACTGGAACCCGAGCATCGCCAGGCGCGTTACGGTTTGGGATACAGCCGAATGGGGGACCGCTGGGTGCAGCTCGACGAGTGGATGCGGGAGCGCGGTTATGTGCGGCATCAGGGCGCGTGGCGGACGACGCAGGAGGTGAAACTGGAACAGGCTCGGGAGGAGCGTGAATCGGGCCAACTGGGATTTCGCCGCCAGATTCGCCTCTGGCGCAACTGGGTGATCAGCCGTCGCGGGCGCGAACGGGAGGGTTGGGACCAGTTGCGGCAGATCGACGATCCGAACGCCGCGGTGGGGCTGATCGAGATCCTGGAGAACGAAGACGATCCGCGGGAGTTGAGGATGTTGGCGGTCGACGTCCTGGGCCGACTCCAGGCGCCCGAAGCGGTGGACGCGTTCATTGCTCGAGCGCTGCGTGACCGGGATATGAACATCGTTGATGCCTGTTTGGACCAGTTGCGGCGTTTCGGTGGCGACCGGGCTCGGCGGGCCTTCGAATCGCGGCTGAAGTCGGCCGACAACTCCCATGTGCGGCGGGCCGGCTATTGCTTGAAAGTACTGGGGGATCCGGAAGCCACCTTACCGCTGATCAATGCCCTGGTGACCGAGCATCGATTCAAGGTCGAGACCAATGGGGGAGGGGGCGGTCGGACGTCGGCCGGCTTTGGCACCGGTCCGGGCGGCGGAGGCAGCAGCTTTGGCGCAGGGGGCGGTCCCAAGATCGTTACCCGCAAGTTGGAGAACACCTCAGTCCTCCGTGCTCTGGCCACCCTTTGGCCGGGCGTGAATTTCGGTTACAACCAGCCGTCTTGGCGCGCTTGGTATGCCCAACGCGAAGCGCCGCCGATCGTCAACCTGCGCCGCGACGATTGACCTCGCCGACAGACCGGGGGGGAGAGTTGTCCCGGTAGAGGTTCCGGCGGCGCCCACCCCGAATTGGATGTATTGGGTCGGTCCAAGGGAGATTCCCGATCGGGGCGGATTCTGTTATCATCGGCCGTCATCCGAATGATGGCCCCCAACCCAGCGATTGTTCCTGGTCTCGGGTTGCGTCCCGGATCGGAGGGAGGGACATTGTTGATGGTACGCGCATGGGAGTGGCTGAGGTGGGGTAGATGATCGAATTTCGGGGGGTTTGTAAGAGTTATGACCAGGGGCGCACGTTCGCCGTGTTGGATATCGATCTGTGCGTTGGCGAAGGCGAACTGCTGGTCCTGCTCGGTTCCAGCGGGTGCGGCAAGACGACCACCCTGAAGATGATCAACCGCTTGATTGAGCCGACCCGGGGGAGGATTCGGGTGGGCGGACAGGACCATCGTCAGGTCGATCCGGTGGCCTTACGGCGAAGCATCGGGTACGTGATCCAGATGGTCGGGTTGTTCCCGCATATGACCGTCGGTCAGAATGTGGCGACGGTCCCGGGTTTGCTGGGTTGGTCGCGTGCCCGGATCGCGGCCCGGGTCGATGAACTGTTGGATTTGGTCGGTTTACCTCCGGAGGAATATCGTCCACGGTTCCCGAGTGCTTTGTCTGGCGGTCAGCGTCAGCGGGTGGGATTTGCCCGGGCGTTGGCGGCCGGTCCCCGTCTGATGTTGTTGGACGAGCCCTTCGGCGCCCTCGACCCGATCACGCGTGACAGTTTGCAGGGCGAATTCAAGCGTTTGCATCACAAACTGGGGCTGACGGCGGTGATGGTCACGCACGACATGACGGAGGCTTTGTTGCTGGCGGACCGGATCGCCGTGATGGACCAGGGTCGGATCGTCCGGTTGGGGACGCCCCACCAGTTGATGGTCGAACCGGGAGATGCGAAAGTGGCCCACCTGATCGAAACCCCGCGGCGCCAAGCCGAGCAACTGGAGGCTTTGGCGCGGCCTTCCTCAACAGGAGAGCAATGAAGTTTGCGGGCTTTTCGCGGTCCGCACTTCCCCTGCCCACGATGATTTCGAATCGACTGGCCGAACAACTGGCCCTACTTCCCGAATTGCTGGCCCATCACTTGCTGCTGACCCTGCTTGCGCTGGCTGCCGGGATTGCGCTGAGTCTGCCGCTGGCCGTGCTGGCGGTGCGTCTGCCCGGATTGCGAGGCCCGTTGCTCGCCCTGGCCGGGGTGATCCAGACGGTCCCCAGTCTGGCGCTGCTGGCGCTGATGGTTCCGTTGCTCCGCCGGATCGGTTTCCTACCCGCCGTCATTGCTTTGATCCTGTACAGCATGCTGCCGATCCTCCGCAACGCGGTCACTGGCCTGCTGGGGGTGGAGCCGGCGTTGGTCGAAGCGGCTCGAGGGATGGGGATGACGGCGGGGCAGCTGTTGATCAAGGTCCAACTGCCTCTGGCCGCTCCGGTGATTGTCGCGGGGATTCGAACGGCGACGGTCTGGGTGGTCGGGATTGCCACGCTTTCGACTCCGGTGGGGGCTCGAAGTTTGGGCAATTTCATTTTCAGCGGATTGCAGACGCAGAATCAAACGGCGGTCCTGGTCGGCTGCTTTGCCGCTGCCGGATTGGCTTTGGTGCTGGACGGTCTGATTCGGATGATGGAGACGGCCAGCCGGCAGCGCAGCGCGCCGTTGGCCGGTGCCGCCGCCGCGGGTCTGCTGCTGGTCCTGCTGGCCGGGTTGGCTCCCTTGCTGGCACGCTCCCGTTCCATCCCCCCCGCCGGGAGGATTGTTGTGGGCTCCAAGACGTTTACCGAACAGTACATCCTGGCCGAGACGCTGGCCACACGAATCGAGCGGGCGGGTTTCCAGGTGGCTCGCCGGCCGGGGATGGGATCGACGATCCTGTTCGATTCGCTGGCGGCGAATCGGGTCGATTGTTACGTCGACTACAGTGGGACGCTGTGGGCCAATGTGTTTCAACGCGAGGAAGTGGCGGACGCCGAGACGGTGCTGGACGAGGTGACGCAACGGTTGGATCAGGAATACGGCATCCTTTGTCTGGGCCGGCTGGGGTTTGAAAACGCGTATGCCCTGGCCATGCCCCGGGCGCAGGCGGAGCAGCGGGGGATCCGGACGATTGCCGACCTGGCCGCCCATGCACCCGAGTTGCGAATCGGGGGCGATTACGAGTTCTTCGGCCGGCCGGAATGGGCGCGGGTCCGCGACACGTACGGCCTGGATTTCGCCCAGACCGTCAGTCTGGACAGCGCCCTGATGTATGCCGCCGCCCGGGAGGGCCAAGTGGATGTGATCGGCGCCTTTTCCAGCGACGGGCGCATCGCCGCCTTCGATCTGCGGGTGCTGGACGATCCGCAGCAGGCTTTTCCGCCTTACGACGCGATCCTGCTGGTTTCTCCCGCCGCTCGGCAACGGCCCGAACTGCTGCAGGCCCTGAAACCGTTGCTGGACCATATCGACGACGACACCATGCGACGTGCCAACCAAGCCGTGGACCTGGACGGCCAGGAACCGGAACGTGTGGGGCGGCGCTTGGCCGGAACCCCACCGTCCTGATTCCGAGGGCACTTCGCCCAACCGGCACCGTCGCAGCCAAGTTCTGCTCCGGTGGATTCATCGGTCGAAATCTACCTCGTTATCGTTCGGCGAGGGTCGCCTGACCCCGCCGAAACCTCCGGGAGACCTTCGGTCGGCGCGGCGGCTCGGTCAGAGATCGCCCACAACGACCGGCCACAACGACCGGCCACAACGCTGGTCAGAGATCAGCCACAGCCCTACGGGTACATTATTCCCTGCGAGTTGCCTCATTCGATTACACTCAGTCGAACAGCCGGGGGATTGAAGGACGGCTAAGTGTAGGGGGACTAAGTGTAGGGGGACTAAGTGTAGGGGGACTGGGCTACATTATCACTCCAGCCCCACGAAGAAATCGTCAACTTATTTTGACGCGACGCCTTAGATGGCGTCCGGCCAGGGATGTTCCCAGTCGCCTCGGTACTCGCGGGCTAAGCACTGATTGGCTTCTTCGTTTCCGACCACCACGCCTTTTTCGGGATCCCATTCCAGGCTGCGTCCCAATTCCATCGAGAGGTTGGCGAGGATGCAGCAGGCGGAGGAGATGTGTCCGTCGGCGATGTCGGCGACCGGCGAGTGGCCTTCGCGTCGCGCCTGGAGAAAATCCTGGAGATGGCGGCGGGTGGCGGGGGCAGCAAATAACTCGGTCGGCGTGTGTTCTTCGTCCTCCGGGTAATCCTCCCGCTCGTCCAAGAACTCGCCTCGTTCCGTCTCACCGCCGCCGCGCGGAGTGAACTCGTACCAGCGGATGTTCAGCTTCAACGTGCCTCGCTCGCCGTACAGGGTGGCGCCCCACGGTTGTTCCGGATCGGGGTTTTGCCCCCAGTTCCGTTGGTTCCAGACGATTTGGACGTTGCCGTAATCGAACAGCGCGGTTTGCGTGTCGTGGGTGTTGACAATCGAATCCTCTGGCCGCATCAGGATCCCGCCGGTGGCGGAAATGCTGCGGGGCCAGTCCAGGTCCAGGAAGTAGCGGACCAGGTCCAGGAAATGGACGCACAGATCGCCAGTCTGGCCGTTGCTGAACTCACGAAATGCCCTCCATCGGCGGGGGTGAATCTGCGGGTTGTAATCTCGCCATGGCGCGGGGCCGACGTAGGTTTCCCAATCCAAATGTTCCGGCGGTTCCTCGTTGGGCGGAAAGCGGCCGGGCCCGCCGAAGTAACTGTGCAGGTCGACGTAGCCCACGCGGCCCAATTTCCCGGTCTTCAAGAACCGATCACGGGCTTCCAGCAGATGCGGGGTGCTTCGCCGCTGGAAACCGACTTGCACCGTCCGGCCGTATTTCCGGGCCGCCGACACCATCGCCCGACCCTCGGCCACATCCCAGCTGATCGGTTTCTGCACGTACACGTCCGCACCGGCTTGGCACGCCGCCACGGTGGGCAGACAATGCCAGTGATCCGGCGTACCGACCACCACGATATCCGGTTGCTGCTCGGACAACAGCTTGCGGTAATCGCCATAGGTGGGAGGCCGGTTCTTGGAGGGTTGGCGTTGGGCCACCAGGTCGACGGCCTCCTCGCATTTGAGACGATCCACATCGCACAGCCCGACCACCTCGACCGGGGCCACCTGGATCAGGTGAAACAGGTCGGTCTTGCCATACCAGCCGCAGCCAATCAAACCCACCCGTAGGGGTGCTTCTGAGGCAGCCGCGAACGCGGCCGGATTGCCGGCGGCCAGCGAGGCCGTGCTGGCGGCAGCCAATTGCAGGAAATCACGCCGTTTCATGATGGTTTCTCCTCTCAGGTTATTTGGGTGTGGCGGTTGGGGGAACGTCCAACCCTGCCAGCGGCGCCGCACGAATCCAGCGGTACCCGCCGCAAGATTCTTTGGTTATCTCATAGCGGCCGGTTTCCGTAAAGCGGCGAAGTTTTCCGGAATCCGGCGTGCGGCCCGTTGCGCCAGGCGACTGGAACCGGCCGCCGCGCCGGTTTATACTCGACAGACGGTGCCGCTCCGGTCGGCGGACCGCCGCAATCAGATCGATTTCGGACGCCTTGCCGGCGGGGCTTAAGATGCGAATTGCCGCGGTCAGGAGCTGAATTCCCGGATCGAACGGCAACCGCCTGGAAAGCAAGCCACTGTGAAAACGAGGAGGATCTCCGTCATGCGAATGCGAGGCGCAGTTTACTCGCTGGTGATTGTCAGCTTGGCCTTGGCGGCCGAAGCTGCAGAAGGGTTGAAGCTCCGCATGGACGCGATCACCGTGCCTCCGGCCACCGGCCCCTTAGTGTTCGTCGTTGCCCACAACACGGGCGATACGCTTTATCAAGGGCAGGTGCGGTTGGCGGGCCCCGAGGGCTGGCGGTTGACGCCTGCGGAACGGCCGCTGGAACTGGCCTCGGGCGAGACGCAGCGGCTGGCGTTCAATGTAGCGGAAGGGCGGACGGCGGCCGACAACCGGTATGAGTTCGAGATTACGGCGTGGGACGGCGACCAGCAGCTGAGTCGGCAACAGGAGATTTTCGTTGCCAGTGCCCCTTATTACCGTCCGCCCATCGACGGCGAGACCACGGCCTGGTCGGATGCGATTCCGATCGAGTTCCAGACGGAGGGTCGCAGCACGACGGTCAGTACCCACTGGAGCCGCCGCCGTTTTTCGCTGTTGGTCGCTGTGGAAGAGGATCGCTTGGTGCCGTTCGAACCGGGGGCCTCGGCCTCGGATCCGCGGTTCGACGCGGTCCAGTTTGCCATCACGCCGTTGGAGATGGCCGAGGAAGGGGACGAGCAACTGGCTGGCCGTTACGAGTTCCTGGTGGTTGCTGACCCGGATGGCCCCGGTCGCTGTTTTCATTTGGCCGCGCCGGACACGCCCGAAGCGCAGTTTTTGCAGCCGAGCCCGCTGGCGCCTCGGGAAGTCGAGCGGGCTCAGGTGGCGGTCTGGCGTGAGGAGGGCGTCACGTACTATGCGTGTTCGCTGCCCTTCCTGCCGATGCGGGATACGGTCCGGCCCAGCGAAGGCCGCGAGTTCTACTTCTCCGTCCTGGTCCACGATCCGGATGGCACCGGGATCCGGGATCTGGGGCAAGCGGCCGGGTTGTGGCCGAGCGACGAGGACCGGCGGTCTTGGAGCCGCTGGCCCGGATCGTTGTGGCCCGAACCCGGCCCCCGAGCGAATCGCGTTCGCTGGGGATTTTGCAGTTCTCTCTATTAGATCGTTATCACATCCGAAAGGAGAATCGAAAACATGTCGTGGAAAGCTTTGATGAATGCTGTGGTTCGTAGTGTTTGTGCCTTGGCGCTGGTCGCCCCGGGGGCCAATATCGCCGTTGCCGACCAGACGGTGTGGCAGACGGAGGCCAGTCAGGCGAGCGAACCGATCGTCTTCCGCACGGTGCTGGTGGAGGACGAAGTCGAGGCGCCGGCCGCGGCCGGTGCGGCCGCCGCCCGCAAGTTGCTGGAAGCCCTCGGCGACGCACCGCTGCAAGCCGTGGTGGTCTCCGAATGCTTTGAAGATCTGGACTACAAAGAGGAACTCTTGCGCGGGATCGGATCGGTAATCCCCGCCGAACGTATCTACGGCACCTCGACCTACGGATCGTTCACTCACCAAGGGACCGGAGGTTTCGACACCGTCAGCCTGCTGGGCATCGCCGGCCACGGTATCGCCGTCTCGGCCGCCCTGGTCACCGAAATGGGGACCAGTCGTTTGGCCTTTGAAGAGGATGAGCCGTTGATCCGGGAGCGCCTGCATGCGGCGGGCAAGCAGTTGGCGGAAAAACTGCCGCGAACCGATCAGGATCGTCTGCTGATTCTGCTGGCCGACGCCCACTCGCCCAAGAATCAGTACTTGGTCGAGGGCGTGCAGAAAGTGGTCGGCAACGACTTTGCGATCACCGGCGGCAGCGCGAATCGGAATGCGGGTCAAACGTTTGTCTACTTCCAAAACCAGGCGCATGAGGACGGCGCGGTGGCTCTGATGTTGTCCGGCGATTTTCAATTGGCCCTCTCCGGCCGCAAAGCGATGGAAGAGGACGAAGTGATCTCTTCGGCACGAGACGGCATGCAGGAGGCGTTGGAGGGGATGGAAGCGACCCCGCTGTCCGTGCTGGCTTTCAACTGCGCCGGCCGGCGAGGTCGGCTGCAGCGCCCCGAGGAGGAATTGGATGCGATCCGGGAGGTGTTGTCGGAGGAGATCCCCTTGTTCGGCCTGTATTGTGCGGGTGAAGTCGGACCGCTCGATCCGACGGAGGCCAAGCCGGGGGTATTGTGCGGTGGCAGCGGCTGGCACGTCATGTTCACGGTGATCGGCCGTTGAGACCTCGGGTACCTCGGTCGATTCGATGTTGACCCACGAATTGGGGGCGATCCGGGATCGGCGATTTCACTTGCGGCAAATGCCGCTTGCTGGTACGATGGAGGATGTTGGGCAATCCGCTCTGCCATGTTCGTGTTGTTGGTGCAATTTTTTGGTGAGCCGATAACGAGAACCGCAGGGGGCTGATTACTCGGCTTCGATCGCGTGTATAGCCGCCGTGGGCCTTGGCGCCCCTCCGTCGGATCACACAAACCGGAGCCTGGGCCCCCCCTTGATTTCGCGGGCTCTCACAAGAGTCACCATCACGGCATTACGGTGGACCGGTTGCCCTTTTTTTCTGCGCGGAGCCGGTCACTGCCGCCGAAGACCTGCCGGAGATGTCCTTGCATCGTTCCCACGCTTCCGCGTGGGAACGCACGGTCTAGACGCTTCGCGTCTTTTCCACTTTCACACATGAAACTCCTGCATCGTTTTTTAGTTGATACGGTTCCTTTCATGGGACGCGAAGCGTCCGAGCTTGCGTTCCCACGCGGAAGCGTGGGAACGATGCCAAAATGTGTCCGAAGGCTAGTACGAACCGACCACCTCCCCCCCGTTGCGCGAGGCGAGTGCCAGCAGCACGTGCAAATCGATCGCTTCGTTCAACAGGCGAACGGCTCCATCACAAAACAGCCCATGGGCGCCGCCGGGGTGATCGGAAAACAGGGAGGCATTGCCCGCGTTGATCCAGGCATCGGCCAGAGGCGGATTGATGGGTGGGATCCGCCGATTCCCCACCCGTGACTTGGGGATACTGATACAGTTCTGACCGGCCGCCCACACGCCGCGAAGGGCGTTGCTGGTTCCGGCAACGAAGACTCCCCGACCGGACAATTCGCCCACCAACAGGGTGTTGGTCAAGCCGTCGGAGATCTCGGCCACGCGGACCTGCGTGCGCGGACCCGTACTGATATTCAGCAGAACCCCATTGTTCACCGGGTACCGCGCTCCCGTGACCGGATTCACGAAGCTGGCATGGGATGTCGCGCCGCTGATCCCGGCATAGTCGATACAAGCCATATCCTCGCCCGTGCCGGGATCCCACTCGCCCGGATTGATCAGATCCAGGCGGATGCGATTGCCCGTCCGGGTCGGGTGAACTCGGCCTGT
>SLEY01000043.1 GCA_007124535.1 Planctomycetaceae bacterium | reverse complement strand
GCCTGTCACCGGATGGGCATCCCGGGGATGGACGTGGGGCCGGACCACTACCCGCTGCTGAAGGAACTGGGGATGCAGGTCACGATGACCGGGTCGCACGGGTTTCGAGTCGGGCCGTTGAATCGCGACCATCACGATTTCTGCCTGCAACGCCTGCGGAACGGCATCGACTTGGCCGTGGAATGGGGCGCACCCCACGTGATCACCTTTACGGGCATGCGCGAAGACGGCATCCGCGACGAACAGGCGGCGCAGAACTGCGTCGATTGCTGGAAGCAGATCATCGGCTATGCCGAGGAACAAGGAGTGAATCTCTGTCTGGAGATCCTCAATTCGCGGGACGACACGCATCCGATGAAAGGTCATCCCGGTTATTTCGGCGACGATGTGGAATTGTGCATCGACCTGATTCGCCGCGTGGACAGTCCCCGCATGAAATTGCTGTTCGACGTGTATCACGTCCAGATCATGAACGGGGACGTGATCCGCCGCATCCGGGAATACACGGACGAGATCGGGCATTACCATGTGGCCGGCGTGCCGGGGCGCGGCGAGTTGGACGAAAACCAGGAGGTCTACTATCCGGCGGTCATGCGGGCGATCCTGGAGACCGGCTACACGGGCCTGGTATCGCAGGAGTTCATTCCGACCTGGCCGGATAAACTGGCCGCGCTGCGTCACGCGGTGCGCACCTGCGACGTGTGAGCACGGATTCGCAATGGTTATTGAAAACGGATCGTGTACTCCAATTCGCCGGTCGCCCCGGCGGTGATCACGTGCACTCCACCGCCGGCGACCACTTCGACGTCTTCGGCGCCGTCGAATTCGACCACCATCGCGACCCCGCCGCGTTCGAGTCGCACGGTGTCGCTGTCCCGCGTCATCCCATCATCGTCCCGGACGAGCAGGGGGATTTGTTCCTGAAACGCCCCGTCGTGGTTTACGCTCACGCGGATGGCCTCGGGGGTAAAGGCAACGACCTTGGCCCCCTGTCCGTCTCCCAGGGAATAGCTGGCCGCGAAATCCGCGTGGCCGGGGGGCAAGTCGCCCACGCCGATTTCCGGCTGACAGGGTTCACCATCCCGGGTGAAGTCGAGGATGTCCGCGGCGAGGTCGCCCGCTTCGTAGACGTGATCGGCGCCCTCGGCGCGGGTTCCCCAAGCCTCCAGGCTCCGCCTGCTTTGGGACTGCAGCAAGGTTCCCGCGTCCGGATGCCAAAGCAGTCCCAACCCCAATCGCTGCTGGTTCGTTCCGCGCCGGCCCGCATTGAAGGCGGCGTAGTACGAGGGGCGGCGGACGTAGGTGAACACGTAGCGCGGATCCACCCGCTGATGGGTAAAGTTGTCCGAGGCGAGGTAGGGTAATTTCGCCCGCGCCTGTTCGCGTTGGGCGTGGCTGGGATACCAGCGTTCGTGGTTCCGGTGCAGAAAGGCGTACGGACCGTACGCGTTGAAATCTCCCACGCGCAACTCGTCCACCCGCGGCCACTCGGCCTCCAGTTGCCGGCGGATTTCGGCGCGCCGCCCTGCCACTTCCTCCTCCGTGGGAACGTACGGGCGCAATCCTTCAACCGCACGGGCCATCGGGAAATCCCGGTACGGGAACGATCCCAAACGCTGCCGGGTTTCGATGGCCCGATTCAAGACGAATTCGGAACCGTCCGGTTCGAGAAGCGCATTGTAGCCCAGCCATTCCGCGAAAAGCGCGTGTTCTTCCAGCAGCCAATCCCTGAGTTCCGGGTCTTCCCGGCTCATCGCGCTGTCGCCGTGGCCCGTGGCGTAATGCCAGGCCATCAGCGTGTTCGACATGTGCGTGCCGAAATTGTAGCTCCAGCAGGGCCCGCGTTGTTCGTTGAAGTAACCCGTCCCACTTTGGAAGGCATATTCGGCCCCGACCGAGGTCGCCGCCGTCCATTTCCGCAGCTGCGCATCCAACGCCGCGTCGTCGAAGAGGTCGATGTGTGCCATGGCGCCGGGCCAGAAGTTGCCCCATTGATTGGTGAACCGCGTGGCGTGATCGATGAAGTGGCCCTCTTCGAACGAGGACCGAAACGCGTTCCGGTTCGTTTCGATCGCGGCTCGGTGAATCTCCGGGTCGATGGGGGGCCCTTTGGCGAGCAAACGGAGCGTCTCGCCCATGAATTTCGTGGCAAAGGCCGTGGGGGCCAAACTCCACCGGCCCCAGCCGTATTCGCTGAACTGGCCCTGCTCGTTGGGCATGCCCGTCCAGAACTCCAGAGCGGCCTCCAACCGGGCCCGCACGGCCGCATCGCCGTAATAGGGGTTCCACGGCCGGTCCGTACTATAGAAGTAGGCCAGGGACAGGATGTTTTCCATGATCCGGGCATTATACGGCTCATTATCCGACTGCCGCCGCCAGACGGGAAGGTCAATGAATCCGCGGTGCTCGCCTTCCTCCACCACGGCGTTGGCCAGCCGGTGAAAATGGGCCAGGTAATAGGGCAAGGGGAAACTGGCGAAATTCCCCGCGGGCACATCGAGATCCCGGTCCGTGAAATCGGCCAAACGAACCTCGTTCAAATCCACCGGCTCCACGACCGGCAACTCCTGGGCCCTGGCCGCACTGAACAGCAAGATCGTGACCCATACCGGCCGAATCGCGATGGTCTTCATGGCAAACTCCTGGTGATTCCGGAAAACGACGCTCTCGAAGGGCTGGAGCCGGACCCGGGCGGTGCGAGGATTGGCCAGACCGCCGAACCGGCTCACTCCGAAGCTCATGGTACCCGCCATCGATGCGGATGCAACCGACCGCGCCCCGAGTTCCGCACAACCGGCCCTGTTCGATCGCGGCACGTTCCGCGACAATGTGGGTTGCGTCGCCATGCAATGGGTCGATTCCGCGAAAGTTCCCGGATGCCAAGGGGCCGTGCTGCCGGAGCGAGCGGAAGGCGCATGGCGACCGCGAATCGCCGATCCCCCTTAACCATGAGAGGTATTCAGCCATGACCAGCTCGTTTTTCCATTTCGGTAACCACAAGCTTTGGCGACGGACGGTTTGGTGGGGCGCCGCCGCTGTGCTGGTGTTCTGTTGGTCTACCGCCCGGGGCATGGAATCGGAGGAGGGCCCCCGGCTGCTCGCCGGCGCGGCGACCAGCAATATCACGCCGGCGCTGAGCCTGGACAGCCCGATTGCCGGCGATTGGGACCGGCCGCCGGGAACGTACATCCATGACGAACTGTTCGTCCGCTGCCTGGTGCTCGACGACGGGGAGAGCCGGGTGGGAATCGCCGTGGTCGACAATTTAGCCATCCCTCGGTACGTCTTGGACCCGGCCAAGGAGGCGGTCCATCAGCGGACGGGCATCACGCCCGAGCGGATTTTGATTGCCTGCACCCACACCCACTCCGCCGCGCCCGGCCGGGGACGGGACCGATTCGCCTTGGACCCGCCCTTGGACGGTTACCAGCGATTCCTGGCGGATCGGATCGCCGACGCCTTTCAGCAGGCCGTGGAACACCTGGAGCCGGCCGAAATCGGGTTCGGTTCCGCCGAGCTTCCCGACGAGGTGTTCAATCGCCGTTGGCTGATGAAGCCGGGCACCGATTTGCCCAACCCGTTCGGAGGCGCCGACCGGGTGCGTATGAATCCGGGCGTGGGCAACCCGAACCTTCTGGAACCGTCCGGCCCGACCGATCCGGAGATCGCTTTTCTGGTGGTCCGGTCCGTCGAGGGTCGGCCCATCGCGCTGTTGGCCAATTACTCGCTGCACTACGTGGGCGGCGTCCCCCGCGGCCACATCTCGGCCGACTATTTCGGCTTCTTCGCCAAGGAGATTGCGCGGCTGCTGGACGCCGAGAAAACGAACCCCGCCTTCGTGGGCATCATGTCCAACGGCACCAGCGGGAACATCAACAACATCGACTACCGCGGGGGCCAGCTGCGGTTCCCCCCCTACGGGCGCATGCAAATGGTGGCCAACCGGGCCGCGGCCGCCGTGTACGGGGCCTATCAAAAGGTCGAGTACGAAGCGTGGGTTCCTCTCGGCATGATCTCGCGCGACCTGACGCTGGGCACGCGGCGTCCCACCCCCGAGCTTGTCGAGCGGGCTCGGAGAATCGTGGCCAATCCGGAAGATTATCCGCGGGCCGGCCTGCCGTCGCCGCAGGCCGTGGTGGCTTACGCCGAGCGGACGCTCAAAATGCACGAATACCCGGCGGAAATCCCCATCCCGTTACAGGCGTTGCGGATCGGGAACTTGGCGATCACCGCCATTCCCTTCGAGGTGTTCGTGCAGACCGGGCTGGAACTGAAGGAGAAGAGTCCCTTCCCGCGAACCTTCACCATTTCACTTGCCAACAGTACCTACGGCTACCTGCCCACGGTCCGCGACCATGAATTGGGAGGCTACGAAACCTGGTTGGGCACCAGTTGCTTCGAGGTGGAGGCCGAGCCGAAGATTGTCGCGGCCCTGCTGGAGATGTTGGGAGAATTGAAATGAACCAGCGCCGCGCAACCCGCCGCATTGCGAGCTTTCGGCAAGCGTGCAAAACAGTTCTTCGTTCTTAGTTATGCATGCAAAATTCACAAGCCGGTTATTTAAGCCTCCGGCTATCAAGACCGTACCATGATTTGACGCAGCGATAACTAAGAACGAAGAACTTCCTCCATGCCCGGTGGGGCGGAAAGGGAGGAAGAATGCGCATCAAGCCAAACCATGCAGGCCGCCAGGCCGATCGAATGCAGGCGAAGCCCGGGAATTCCGCCGCATGAGTCCCCGGCCACGGATGAAACACAGACCAGACCATCTGCCAAAATGACAGACCGATCGTCAGGCCGCGACGACAAAGAGCCTCGCCGTCCCACCGAATTCAGAAACCCGATCCCGACACCGCCATCGCGTCGCCAAGCCAATTCACGCTCGCCCCAAAAACCCGTCACCAACCATCGCCGTAGAACGACCGGTCCATCTTCGTCAGTAATCTGGGCAAGGCGGGTGTGAACCTGACGGAAGCCTAGAAGCTCGCCCGGCATCACGACCCCAAGCTGACCGCAAACATCTCTACCCACTTGAATGTCTGCGACTTGGCGGGGGCGATCGGTTCCTTGCCAAGCCCCCCCCGTCTCAGGAATTCGTTCGGAGTGTCAAGCGAGGGCTGCGATCGGAATGGACGGCCCGTTGCCGAATGCGGTGCGAGGGCAGAATCGGGGGCAGTATGGGAGCAAAAACCTGCGAAGCGTTGCGAGAAAGAACCCACAGGAGGGGGAGGGCTCCGAACGGAGCGATTCGTCGCAAGTCCTTTCTATTACAGGACTTTGCAGCAATCCGCGAGACTCTGCAGAAGTACACCCCACTGGATTCGAACCAGTAACCTTCGGTTCCGTAGACCGATGCTCTATCCAATTGAGCTAGGGGTGCAAGTGGGCTTCGAGGTGGGGGCGGCTCTTGGGAAACCTGTGCCCAAATCAGGCTCAGGGACCCGCCAGTTATGCCTCGACCGCCTCGAAACGGCATTATGGCAGAAATCGCAGTCGGTCGCAAGAAGGGCAAAACGAATCGGGAGCTTTTTGCAGGAAAATAGCTAATTCAGGAACGCGTAGCATACCTTAAAACGTGGAGAGCGCTGATTTCTGCAAATATGCCGGCGACCGGTGGGGCGGTTGAATCAGAAGTCCTCGGTCTGCCACCAGGGGCTCTCGCGACGTAGGCCACTGGGCAGATTCTGCAGACCGGCCAGGGCGGCCCGC
Organism: Planctomycetaceae bacterium; assembly: GCA_007124535.1. Taxonomy (GTDB): domain Bacteria; phylum Planctomycetota; class Planctomycetia; order Pirellulales; family Pirellulaceae; genus SLMF01. The sequence goes on along the minus strand of SLEY01000043.1, from coordinate 4,059 downwards.
TTCTCCTCCGCGCGAGCCGCCTCGTCCAACTCTTCCCAGAGTCCGTATGACGCTTCGTCCAACTCGCTTCCCTGGTCCTCGAAGTCGGGGTGCGTAACTTGTTCGGGGCGGGCTGCTGGCGTTTCTGCCGGTTCGGGGGGCTCCTCGAATTCGGCTTCGGTCTGGCTGCCCGCGTCTTCGGCCGGTTCGTCTTCATCCTCTTGCGGTTCGTCGCCGGGGGAATCCTCCTCCGCCGGCGGATGTTCATCCTCGATTTCCGGCAGTGCTTCCGGTTCGGCGACCTCGGGGATCGCTTCCTCTTGATCGCCCGATTGCTCTTCGGCCAGGATCGTTTGCTCGTCGGCCCAATCGGCTTCGTCCAGTCCGTCGCGAATCGGCAGCGACCGCACCTCGACCCCCGCCGCCTGGAAGATGCGCAGGATGTGGAGGTGGCAGGTGAACAGCAGCAGTTGGTGGCCCTGGTTGGCGAAATCGCGGAGCACTTCGGCGGCCAGCCGGGACCGCCGGACGTCCAGGTTGACCAGCACGTCGTCCAGCACCAGGGGCAGCAGGGCCCCGCGCCGGGCGTAGGCGGCGGCCAATGCCAGCCGGAGGCTGAGGAAAACGGCTTCCCGCGTGCCTTGACTGAGCACGTCCAGCGGCAGGGACTCGCCCGATTGGGTGTCGATTCGCAGGATATCCTCGCTCAGCGGCGTCCAGATGCGTTGGTAGCGGCCGTCGGTCAGCCGGACCAGGTAGGTTGACGCTTCGGCCAGCGTTTCGGGCTGGCGCTCGGTCTCGTAGATCTGGCGGATCGATTCCAGCAGCAGGCTGGTGGCGCCCAGGAGTTGCCAGCGGCGAACGGCTCGGCGGATCTGTTCTTCGACGCAGCCCAATTTCAGTTTCGTGTCGTCCAGGCGGCGGTCATCGGAGAGGGTTTTCATTTCCTGGACCATTTCGCCCCGCCGCTCGTGCAGTTGGGTGAGCCGCGATTGCGCATCCTGGAGGCGTGCCAGCAGGCGTTCCCAATAGGGTTCCAGCCGATCGGCGCCGTGGGTTTCCAGGGCGTCCGCCACGGCGGCTTCCGGGCACTGGCTGCCGATCGCCAGTTTGATTCGCTGGTTCAGTTCCTGGACGCGGCGGGTGAGTGCTTCGATTTGCGCCTGGCGGTTGGCCAGTTTGCGCAGGGCCGCGTCGTCCTGGACGCCGGCCTGGTCCAACAGGGCGCGGCGTTGGCGGAGGAATTTTCGCAGGCTCTGGGCCGTTTCGCGGAAGCTGCTTTTCAGTTCGCGGTGTTCCTGCCGCAGTTCCTTCCGCCGGGCGATCCATTTCCGCTGCTCGGCCATGGCCGCGGCCAACTGGCGCAATTGGGTGTGCGGGTCCGAGCTGGCCGCGGTGATATGGACGTCTTTCAGCAGTTTTTCAATGCGTTCGGTGACCTGGATCAGATCGTTTTCCCGCGCGGCGAGTTCCTCGCGCCGCAGTTGCAAACGCCGTCCCAGCTGGACGGTTTGATCGTTCTCCTCGGACAGTTGCCGGACATGTTCCGGGCGGAACGATTCGGGCAGGTTGACCGACCGCAGGGCGGCGCGCCATTGCTGCTGGGCCTCCCGCAGTTCGTCGGAAGCACGGCGGATCCGTTCTCTGTCCGTTTCGCGAGTCTGCAGGGAGGTCTGATGGCGATGTTCCAATGGCGAGAGTTCCTCCAGCCGTTTGACCTCCTGTTCTGCGGTGGCGAGGCGGGCGTCCAACGGCCCGCCGCCCACCGGCAGCTGCTGGTCCAGTTGGTCGCGGTCTTCGGCCAGGGCGCGCAGCTGTTTCTTGACCTTCTCCCAATGCCGCACGCACCCGTCCAGTTCCTGTCCCAGCGAACGTTCCAGCAGCAATTTGGTCACGACGGCGATCGCCCAGCAGGCGAATCCCAGGATCGTCACGGTCCAGCCCAGCCGGGCGACCCATTCCCAGAAGAAGGAAGCCAGGATCATGGCCACGCCCAGGACGAAGGGGACGCCACACCAGACCAGGGTCCCGACGGGCAGGATCTGTTGTTCCAGCAGTTCGCGGCGTTCCTGTTCCAACTCCTTGCGTTGGCGGTCCAATTTTTCCGCTCGCTGCTCGACCTGGATCCGCCTCCGCAGCAAGGCCACGCGTTGGGAGGCTTTTTCCAGGGCGGGCGCCAGTTGCGTTTCGCCCGTCTCTTCCAGTTCCTCCCGCAGCTGCCGGGCCAACTCCTCCGCTTCGTTCCGCCGGGCGTCCCGAGCGGATTGGGCCTCCTCCAGCCGCTGGTTCGCCTCCTGCAAGACCTCCGCCGGTCCGCGGAGCGCGCCCAAGGTGCGGTTCGAAACGTCGGGAGTCAAATCGGGGATCTCGTCCGGTTCCAAACCCAGTTGCTCCCACTGACTCCGCAACGTCTTCTTCAGCTCGCCCATCTCCTCCTGCAGCCGCCGGGTCTGGTCCTCCAGCGAGTGGATCCAGGGACCGTGCTCGCACACCGCCTCGATCTGGCCCGCATGGGACCAGAGCAGGCGATTGATCGGTTGGGCCGCGACCTCCTCCAGGATCACGCGACGGCGGCCCTGGAATTCCTCCAGCTGCCGCCGCTGCTCGGCAATCTGCTTCTGCAACTCCTCGACGCGTTCCACGGCCCGCTCGGGCAGGCGCACCGGTTTTCCCAGTTTTTCCAGCTTGCTCGTCGCCGCGACTCGCTGGTACCAGTCGTCGCGGATCTGGATGGCCACCTCCACCGCCCGCCCTTCCCGCTCCATCCGCTCGATGCTCTCGTCCAGGCGGGCGAGTTCTTCCTGCAAGGCGGTCCGGTCGGCGGCCAATTGGATCCAGCGCTGACCGCCGGCGGCCAATTCCTGGATCTCCGCCTGCAGCCGGTCGCGGCGCTCGATCCGTTCCAGCAACTCGCCGCAGCTGCCGTCGCTGGCCAGCAGGGACTGGCGGGCGGTTTCCAGCTGGCGCATGACATCGATCAGCGAGACGCGATCCAGACCGCTGGTCAGTTTGTACAGTTGGGCCGCGGCTTCCGTGTCGTCCAGCGTGCCCAGTTCCTGGAGTTCGCGGAGCCCGACGGCGAACACGTTCTTGAAGATCGGCTCGTCGATTCCGGCCAGCAGGGTCCCCAGCACGTGTTGTCCCTGCCGCGAGCCGTTGGCGGCCAGCACTTCCACTCGGCCCAGGTCGTCGCCGGTCAGGCTTGCCGGGGTTCGCCGGAGGGTAAAGCGTCCGCCGGCTCCGATCACGTTCAGGGTTCCGCCGCCGCGCCCCCCGGCGACCGGGGGGAGGTAGCGGGCCCGCCGCTCGGGCGAATAACCGTACAGCACGCTGCGGATGAACTCCATCAGCGTCGTCTTGCCCGCTTCGTTCGGGCCGTAGAAGACGGTCAGGCCCTCAGCCAAGTGGTCCAGCTGGACATCATGCCACGCCCCGAAGCCATCGATCTGGATTTCCGTGATCTTCACTCTGGCGTCTCCGTACGAGGCTCCAGGGCGCCGGCCGTGCTCGACCCGCCGGCCCGGACATCCCCGCTCACTGCCAATCGCTTCCTTCGCCGCGCAACAATTCGGCGCCCCGCACCGCTGCCTCTTCCAGCAGCTGCTGCCGCGACAATCCGCCGGCCGCCAGCACCGCCGCCAGCGACCGGTTCCGGCCCTGTTCGGGCAGGTATTCGGCCAGTTCCAAGGGCAGGCGCTGGTCCTGCTGGTGCTCGCGCACCGCGCGGAGGAAATCGCCCAGGATCGTGTCCTCCTCGTAACTCTCCTCCGGCACTTCCGCCGCCCCGGCCACCCGCAACTCCGTCGTCCAGAGCGCCGGCTGGGCTCGGCCAAATTCCGTCCGCAACCAGTCGAGCAGTTCCCGGTCCCACCCGCTGCGCAATTGACTGGCCAAACTGCCGTCCGTTTCGATCGACCAGTCGACCAGCATACAGCAACCGGCGGCCTCCGAGCTGATCCGCTGCATGCGGCTCCGCAAATGCCGCTGCAGATCGTTGCGGTGCGTGCTCTCCGGCAAGGCGATCGATTCGTTCCGCCAGCGCAAGGTGTCGGTGGCTACCAGTTGGGTCTGTGCCGTGCG
>SLEY01000473.1 GCA_007124535.1 Planctomycetaceae bacterium | reverse complement strand
TCACACCGAGCGGGGATACAGCTGCATGGCTTCGTTCCATTGCTGGAGAAGCTCGCGGGAGGCGGGCGGTTCGGGCGGACGGAGCGGGCGTCCGCGGGCGTCCAGGATCAAGCCGACCACGCCGCCACGCACTTCGCGTTCGATGCGGCGGCCGCGCCCGCCCCCGACGTCGAAGCCGCGAGCCGGTTCGATCACCACCCGCGCGGTCCGGTCGGTGTCCAGCGGCAGCAGCCGCAACTCGCCCACGGCCAGCTCGCCAGACTGCGAGGCCCCGTTTCCGGACACCGTATAGCGGAAACACGGTTTGCCCGGTTTGCCTGGACCCCACGCGGCAATGCACGTGCCCAACTCGATCAGACAGTCGCGTTCGAACACCTCCAACGCCGCTTGCTCATGCACTTCCGACAATACGCCCAGATGGGGCATCATGAAGATCGAATCCTTGGCCAGCCGCGTGACGCCCTCGGGTTCGAAGGCATCGATCAGCATCAGGGCGGTCTGCTGCATCCGCGGGGCGTGGGAGAGCACGCCGCCGGAAGCGACCAGCAGATCCAATTTCCGGTTATCCACGATCGTCTCGCCGCCCGCCTGCTGGCGGAAGGTATCGCCCACCGTCCGCTGCTGCTGGACGCCCTTCAGCGTTGTGGCGAACTCCTTGTGCTGGAGGTAAGCCAGCCGCAGCGCCTCGCGGGCCACCGCCTGCTCGAAGATCAGGGCGTCCAGCGTCTGCGGGATCGTGGTCGGCCGGATCATCTTGTTCTTGACGCGGTTCCGCAACTCGCGCCGGTCCATTTCGAAGGGCAACCAGCGCAACACGTTCTCCAACCCCGCTTCGGCGCAGACGTTGGCGATCGAATAGCTCATGCCCAGATTGGCACTGACGGTGCGGTTGAACACGCCGTCGAAGACGCTGAACACATCGGTCGTCGCTCCGCCGATATCCACGCCGACCACGTGGATGCCCTGCTTGTCGGCGATCGCCTGCAGGATCTTTCCCACCGCGCCGGGGGTGGGCATGATCGGAGCCTGAGTCCAGCGCATCAAGCGATCGTATCCGGGGGCATGGGCCATCACGTGTTCCAGGAACACGTCGTGGATCGCGTCCCGAGCCGGTCCCAGGTTCTCGTACTCCAGCACGGGGCGGAGGTTTTCCACAATGGTCAGATCGATCGAATCGTCGAACACCGCGGCCACCAGCGGCGCCGCCTGCTGGTTGCCTGCGAAGATCAGGGGCATGCGATAGGCCGTGCCGAACCGCGGCTGGGGTTTGGCCGGTGCGATCAGTTCGGCAAGCTGGACCACGTGTGTGGTGGTGCCCCCGTCCACGCCACCGGAGACCAGGATCATATCCGGGCGCAGCTCGCGAATCCGCTGGATCTGCTCGTGCGGCTTCCGTTTGTCGTTCGAGGCGATCACGTCCATCACGATGGCGCCGGCGCCCAAGGCCGCCCGTTTGGCACTGGCCGCCGTCATCTCCCGCACCACGCCGGCCACCATCACCTGCAGTCCCCCGCCCGCCGAGGACGTGGAAATGAACAGATCACAGCCGCGGTCTCCGGACGCGGGATGCAGCAGACGGCCCTCCGCATCGATTAGCGTCCGCCCGGACAACTCGGCCACCTCCGTCACTGCATTGATCACCCCCTGAGTGACATCGGCAAACGGAGCTTCCACCGTGGTCGGCGCCTCGCCGCGACAGGTCTGGCGGAACACGCCGTCGATCCGCTCGATCAAGATCGCTTTCGTCGTCGTCGAACCGCAGTCGGTCGCCAGGATTACCTGGATCAGGTCCGGATCAGGCGTCGTCATCGGAGGTTTCTTTCCAAATTTCCAGTTGCTGGCAAAGGTAATCGATCGAACCGCGCTGTTCCAAGAACATGGCGAACTGGTGATACTCGTCAGCGTCGTACAGCGACGTCACCAGCGGGCGGAAGAAGTGCATCGCTTGCGACCCCACAAAATTCAGGCCGCGGCAGCTCTCCAAAGCAACCAAAACGGGGGTCGTCATCTGGCGGCGTACCAGCCAGCCGCACAACTTGTCCACCACGCGCCGCTGCGGATCGGTCGGCTCCAGCGGTTCGGCCGAGTCGCATCCAAACGCGTGCCGGAGCCAAGCTTTCATAAAACGGACGCCTAAAACGGAGGGGGAAAGAGTCGAAAATCGCTTGTTACAATCTGCCGCGCGGGACGATCGTTTGTCAAGATGGCGATGGCGGCAGCGAGCAAACGCCTCCACTCGCCGTTCCCTGGTCCGACTTGTATAATGCCAACGAACTCGGGGGTTTTCGATGCGAAGCCAAGCGGCGCGGAACGCCCCCGGGCAAGTGGTTGGTCGAACCTGATTCTCGGGGAGTTGTTTCCATGAAGCAATCGCATCGAAGGATCCTGATCGGATCGCTGCTGTTGCTGGCGATCCTTGGCTTGGCGGCGCCGGGCGCGCGGGCGCAGTCGCCCGTGGTCACCTATGTGCCCCAGCCCGCAGGCCTGTTCGGTCTGCAGACCGTCTACCGTCCCGTGAT
>SLEY01000191.1 GCA_007124535.1 Planctomycetaceae bacterium | reverse complement strand
GACTGGCACATCGTCGAACAATCATCCTGGCGGCCCCGCAAACTGGGCAGCCAAGGGCGCTCGTCCGCCACACACGATTTGCCCAACGCCGTCAGGATCGGTTTGGGACCGACCTCGAGATACACTCCCGCCCCGCTCTCCGAAAGACAGCGGACCGAATCGGCAAAACGAACCGCCTGGCGGATGTGGCGGCACCAGTAGTCCGGGTCCTGCAACTCGTCCCCCGCCATCCGGCCGGTCACGTTGCAGATCACATCGAACCGCGGCGCGGCAAAGGCGATTTCCGCCGCAACCTGACGGAACTCATCCAACATCGGTTCCATCAAAGGCGAATGGAACGCGTGCGAGACGCTCAACCGGCTGCAACGCACCCCCCGGGCTTCCAAATCCGCGACCACGCGTTCCATCGCGGCAGTTCGCCCCGACAGCACCGTCTGCTGCGGCCCGTTGATCGCCGCGATCGACAAGTCCTCGGGGCAATCCGCGATGGCCGCAGCCACGCGAGCTTCCTCCGCAAACACGGCCACCATCTGCCCGTCGCGAGGCAGTTGCTGCATCAGGCGGGCACGAACCGCGATCAATCGCAAGGCATCTTCCAACGAGAAGACGCCTGCCAGGCAACATGCGACGTACTGGCCGACACTGTGGCCCAAAGCCACATGGGGGCGCACACCCCACGACATCCACAGCTGGGCCAAAGCGTATTCGACCGAGAACAGAGCCGGTTGGGAATACAGCGTTTCATCCAGCGGGGTGTCCTGACCCGCCGGCGGATAGATCACCGACAGGAGCGGTTGGGGAAGCTGCCCACGCAGCAGGGAATCGCACTGCTCCAAAGTCGCCCGGAACACCGGTTGCGTGCGGTACAGCTCCTGCCCCATGTTCGCGTATTGCGAACCCTGGCCGGTGAACAGAAACGCCACCTTGGGCGCCTGGCGGCGACCCTGGCGACGAGCCACCGGGTCGGCGCTACCCTCCACCGCAAAACGTTCCAGTTGCCCGGCTAACCCCGCGCCGTCGGCGGCGACAAACGATTTGCGGAAATCGAAATGCGATCGGCCCGTGTTCGCCGTATAACACGCATCCTCCACATCGCCCGCCGGTAAATCGGCGAAACACGTCGCGTAGTCCTGGGCCATCTGCTTCAAGGCACGATTCGAGCGGGCGGTCACCGTCAACAGATGGACCGGTTGCTCGTCTCGCAGGGCCCGTGCCGGCCGCTCCGGCGGCTGCTCGACAATCAGGTGACAATTCGTGCCCCCGAATCCGAACGAGCTGATTCCCGCCACCCGGTGGTCGCCCGACACCGTCCAATCGGTCAGTTCGGTCGGCAGATGGAAACTGGTCCCGTCCAGCGAGATGTACGGGTTCATCTTCTGGAAATGCAGATTGGGCGGGATCTGGCGATGTTGCAAGGCCAACACGACCTTCAACAACCCCGCAATGCCCGCCGCCGATTCCAAATGACCTACGTTCGTCTTGATCGCGCCCAGCCAGCACGTTTGATCCGCAGCCCGATCCCGCATCAGCACGTTGCGCAACGAGCGGACTTCGATCGGGTCGCCCAAAGCCGTACCCGTGCCGTGCGTCTCGACCAGAGTCACCTCGTCCGGCCGGCGGCCCGCGGCGGCTAGCGCCTGACGGATCACCGCCTGCTGCGCCGGGCCGTTGGGAGCCGTCAAGCCGTTGGTCGCCCCGTCCTGCGAAACCGCCGAACCGCTGACCACCGCCAGGATCTGGTCGCCCGCCGCCAGCGCGTCCGGCAAACGCTTCAACACCACAACCCCGCAACCCTCGCCCCGCACGTAGCCGTCCGCCGAGGCGTCAAACGTCTTGCAGCGACCATCGGCCGCCATCATTCGCGCCTGGGACAACGTGATCGTGCCCTCCGGCGTCAGAATCAGATTCACGCCCCCGGCAATCGCTACCTCGGCCTCCCCCTGACGCAGACTCTGGCACGCCAGATGCACCGCGACCAGCGAAGAGGAACACGCCGAATCGACCGCGATGCTGGGACCATGCAGATTCAACACGTAAGACAATCGGTTGGCGGCGATGCACAAACAGGTGCCCGTCGCCATGTACGCGTCGACCTCGGCCAGATGGTTCTTGTACAACAACCGGTAATCGCTGTTGCTGATGCCGACGAACACCCCCGTCGCGCTGTCCTGCAACGTCTCGGGCGGGATCGCCGCATTCTCCAATGCCTCCCAAGCCACCTCCAACAACAACCGTTGCTGCGGATCCATCCGCTGAGCCTCGCGGACCGAAATCCCGAAAAAACCCGGATCGAACAGATCCACATCCTCGACAAACCCGCCCCAACGCGTGTACATCTTCGAGGGCTTGGCTGGCTCCGGATCATAGTAGGCGTCAATGTCCCAACGTTCCTTCGGAACTTCGACAATCGCATCCACACCGTCGCGCAAGAGATTCCAAAACTGATCCGGTCGCTTCGCGCCGGGCATCCGGCATCCCACGCCCACAATGGCAATCGGATCAACCGCGACAGAGGATGGGGG
>SLEY01000686.1 GCA_007124535.1 Planctomycetaceae bacterium | reverse complement strand
TTGGCGCACCTCTTGGCGCGGGAGCCAAGCCGTCTGGATCTGCTGGATTTGCTGGAACGTTATTGCCAAGCCCAGCCGGACGCCCCGGAAGAGTTGTTTCCGACGGCCGAGGAGGTTTCCGGGTCGGAAAGCGATGGTCCAGAAGCCGTGCACGCCTGGCTGCTCCATCGGCAGGGGCGCTTGGCCGAGGCGGTACAGCGGTTGGTCGCCCTGGTCCGGGCACGGCCCGACGCGGCTTATTTGGAAGCCTGGGTTCTGCCCTGGCTGGAAGCACCCCGGGCCCACGACGCGCTGACCCCCGAGATCCGACTGGACCTGGTGCGCCTGGCCGTGGAACGCTTTCCCGACGATCGCGACTTGACCGCCGGGCGATGCCGCCAATTGGAACGTTACCTGCCGTTGGTGGCGTCCGGCACATGGCCCCCGGAATGGGAGGAAGCCGCGCAAACCGCGCGCGTGGGACTGTTACGCAAGACGGGCCGCTGGCGGCACGCGTTGGATGCCGCTCAGAACCTCGTACAACAACATCCCGGAGCGAAAGCCCAATGGGAACGGGCCCGCGTCCACCGTGATCGGGGGGACATGGATCAGGCTCGCGCCGACTTCGCTGCTGCCCAAAGCCAGCTGGAAGAACCCGGCCCGGAGCTGGAAGCGGCCCAGCTGGAAATCGAACAGCAGTGCTGGGATCGCGCTCAGGCTCACTACGAACGGGTGCTCCAACAGCAACCGGAACATCCCGTCGCCCTGCCCTCCTTGCTGTTCTGCCAGTGGAAACTGACGGGCGAACCCCACTTTCTGGACGACTTGGGCAAGTTGCTGCAACATGACCAGCACGGCGCGCGGGCATCCGAATTGTACCGCCGACTGATCCCCTTTATCGGGTACCTGCCCGAAATGCGAGACGAGACCGCCAATGCACTGCGCCAGATCCGAAGCGATTTGGCCTCCTTGAAAGGCGATGGCAACGACCACGTCTACCAGCTGACTCTGGACTACCTGGGGCCCCCCAGCAACTTGCTGGCCTTTCGTCTGATGACCGATTCGCTGCCCCGCCGACCGCGCCTGGCGACGTCCGTGCAGCATATTCCCGAGCCCGATCCGCGGCGGCCCTGCCGACCGGTCAAGTACCTCCTGTGGGCATTCCACGAAGCCGAAGCCTGGCCAGCTATCCCTCTTGCAGATGACGATATCGCCAACCGCATTGCGGAACTGGCCGCCGAACCTTACGACTACGACGCCAATTGGGCCTCGGCCAGTCGTGTGGCCGACACCCTGCTGCCCACCGACGGGGCCGCGGTGCTGGCGGTGATGGTGCGCCCGCCGCCGATGCCGGTCGGCGAAGATCCATTGCGCTGGCTGCCCCGCTTGCAGATCGCCGCCGCGCGCGTGCTCGCCCAATTGGATACCGGCTGGCGGCACTCGGTCCGCCGCGAAACCCTTTTCTCCGCGCTCTGGGGAGCTGCCGATTGGACCACCATCGCCGCCATCATCGCCCTGGCCCAACTCGCCCAGTCCCTCGAGTCGGCGGCAACCGACATCCGCGACGCGTTTGCGACCCTGGCCGCCCATCAGCCGCAGGGTGCGCCATGCTGCTACGAATACGCGCTGTGCTGTAACTGGCTCCTGCTGCCCAATGTCTCGGAAACCGAGCGGCGGCAATTGGAAACGCGGGTCGAGCAGATCGAAACTCGCTGGCCGCCCGAAGACCGTCCGCCCGGGCGGGATTACACTGCACCACGCCCCACCGCAGATCGGCGTCGCCGTTAGACCGAAGGACGATTGAAGGAAAACGCTAGAGCTGCAATCCCCGCAATCAAAAGACCCACCGACCAACCGAACGCATCGCTGGTCTGGGCGATCCGGATCGGACCCCACACGATCGCCGTCCACGCTTCCTCACGCAGCAATCCATAGCTGACCCACGTCAGCATCCCGCCCCCACCCGCCAACAAGACGACCGCCAGCGTACGTGCGAAAATGCGGCCGACTCGAGGAAAACACACGCCCAGCGTCAGAAGACCGCCCAGGATCAAACCGAGGACGAAACTGGTTACTTCAAATCCCGTTGCTGCCATCGCTAACATCCTTTTGGGTTAAACCTTCGTCGATGCCCACCGTCTTTCCCTATTCTGCCGCCACCAACCCCCTTTCTACAAGTCCCTTGCCACGATGAAACCCGAAACCTCCGAAAAGCATGGCCCTCAGCATGTCTTGATCCTTTGTACTGGAAATTCCTGCCGCTCCCAAATGGCCGAGGGCTGGTGGAACAAGCTGGCTGGCTCCGGCTGGCACGCCTCTTCCGCCGGATCCGACCCCACCGGCTATGTCCATCGCCGGGCGGTTCAGGTGATGGCCGAAGCCGGGATCGACATCTCCCGGCACCGCAGCCAACACATCGACGAATTCCGCAACCAGCCCTTTGATCTGGTCGTCACCGTCTGCGACACGGCACGGGCCGCCTGCCCCGCTTTTCCCGGCGACGCACAAACCCTTCACTGGCCCGTTCCCGATCCGGCGGAAGCAG
>SLEY01000090.1 GCA_007124535.1 Planctomycetaceae bacterium | reverse complement strand
GGTCCGCAGGAAGCGTGTTCCAGTTCGGATTCCAGCATCCCTTGGACGGATATCGAGAATCTGCAGGATTTCTTATTCAACTACGAACCTCCGGAACTGCCGCACGACCTGACGCCGACGCAGGCTGCCCAATTGTCTGAATTGTTGGATTATTTTCGGGTGCGTATTCGCAGTGTGCTGGGCAGTGTTCGGGAAGAGAAATCGGTACGCATGTCATTACCGATTACGGAGTGGCAGAAGTTATTGGACTTGCAAGCACGTCTGGCCGGCTTTGTCCGCCAGATTGGTGAGCCGGATACGCCGACCCGCTAGGCAGGGTTATCCGCCAGGCAGCGCGAATCGTCCGTTCCGAAAAATTCGATCCGTGGAGCAATCATTTTGCTTTGGCGGCTGGTTCGCCGATAATAGGGATTCGGGCAGGATGGGTAGCGCGGGCGGATCAGGATTCGGGCTTTCGGGAGCACCACGCCGCGTGAAGATCGTCTGAGAACAGGACATGGCATGAAACGGCGGGTTGTTATAACCGGTGCAGGATGCATAACCCCGCTGGGGAATTCTCCCCAGAGTTTGTGGGAGAATTTGATCGCGGGTCGATCGGGCGTCGGTCCGATCCGTTTGTTTGATGCGAGCAGTTTTCCGGTGCGGATTGCGGCCGAGGTTCCCGACTGGGACATGGCTCAAGTCAGCAGAGACTTGGAGGTCGCGGGCCACTGGGCTCGTCAGACCCAGTTTGCGGCGGTCGCCGCGAGGGAAGCGGTTCGGAGTTCGGGCTTACGGGATTCCGCCCCGTCACCCGAGCGGATTGGCATCTGCACGGGATGCGGCGAGATTTATCCGGATTTTCAAGGTTGGTGCCATTCCGGCGCGGCGGCCACAGGGGACCAGGGCTTTGATCTGCAGGAGTTCCTCCAGCAGTCGCGTCAGTCCATGCCGGAGGACCAGGATTCGTTTTTGGAGCCCGGGTTGGCGACCGGTTTGATCGCAGCCGCCGTGCATGCCCATGGCCCCCAGATGAACTATACCTCTGCCTGTGTTTCCAGCACAAAAGCGATTGGCGAGGCGGCGGAGCGGATTGGCGCGGGCGAGGCGGATGTCATGTTGGCCGGTGGAGCGCACAGCATGATCCATCCTTTCGGACTGAGCGGCTTTTTGCGGTTGTCCACGTTGAGCATGCGGAACGACGAACCGACTCGGGCGGCTCGGCCCTTCGATCGCCAGCGGGATGGGTTCGTGATAGGCGAGGGGGGCGCGATTCTGGTTTTGGAAGCACGGGAGCATGCGCTGCGCCGGAACGCGGAAATCTGGGCCGAGTTTACCGGTTGGGGTTCCACGCACGACGCCTACCGGATCACCGACTTGGAGCCCGAGGGTCGGGCGGCGGCTCGCTGCATGAGACTCGCCCTGCACCAGGCGCGACTCAACCCGGAAGACATTGACTATATCAATGCCCACGGGTCCGGCACCGTGTTGAACGACAAGACGGAAACGCTTGCGATCAAGCGGGCGCTAGGCGACTGGGCGTATCATGTCCCCATTTCCAGTACCAAGAGCATGACGGGTCATCTGACCACCGCTTGTGGGGCAATTGAATCGCTAATTTGTGTGATGGCCCTGCGGCATGGTGTGGCCCCACCGACGATCAACCTGAGGGCGCCGGATCCCGAGTGCGACCTGGACTATGTGGCCAATGCGGCCCGCGAGATCGTCTGCAGGCACACCATGAAGAACAGTTTCGGATTTGGCGGCCAGAACATCGTGTTGATCCTGTCCCGCTACGAAGCCTGAGCATTTGCGGCAGGTTGGTTGGCGAGCCGCCCGGATCATGCTAAGGTTTCAGTCGCCGTGGTATTCTATGTCAAGCATTCGCTTTGCTGTTTCCTTTCGGATTACCCATGTCGTCGTGGCCGTTGATATCTCATTTTGCCAGCATGCTGAAGAGCCCCCAGGTGGGTTTCCGGGACCCTCAGTATCAGGACTGCACGGTGGAGATGAACCAGTTGGGGCAGCCGAAGGCTCGCAGCGGGAATTTTGCCACGGTGTATCGGGGTTTTCGGCCGGACGGCGGCGAGTTTGCGATCCGGGTGTTCAATCGCCGCCAGGACAATCGTCTGGAGCATTACCGCACGATCAGCGAGTACCTGGAGGGCCGTTCGATCTCCAGCATCGTGCGGTTTGCCTACGATCCCCGGGGTATTCGTTCGGCGGGCGACGGCAAATGGTATCCGTTATTGACCATGGAATGGGTACCCGGAATTACCCTGTTCGAATGGATTCGCGATCGTTGCCGGGAGGGTTATGCGGAAGCGTTGCAGATCGGAGCGGAGGTTTGGCTGCATTTGGTACGGGAATTGGCGGAGCACCGGGTGGTGCATGGCGATTTGCAGCACGGCAATGTCCTGGTTTCACCGGAGGGTCATTTCAAGTTAGTGGATTATGACTGTATGTGTGTTCCGTCGCTGATTGGCCGCCGGAATTTGGAGACGGGTTTGGCCCCGTATCAGCATCCGGGCCGGGACGCGGACACGGT
>SLEY01000101.1 GCA_007124535.1 Planctomycetaceae bacterium | reverse complement strand
TGCTCGTACAACCGGCGGGTTTCCCGCAGCAGATCCACGCCTGGCATCCGGATCGGCAAGGCCAGGTCGACGATCCGATCGGTGTCCGCCCGGTCGTCCGGCGAAGCGCGGCCGTCCGAACCGCTCCGCTGCATCTCCCGAGTGACATAGGCTCGGGCGAGCAGACCGATCAGGGCGACCAGCCCCAGCGCCAAGGCGGTCCAAATCAGGACCCGCACCAGCTGGCCGACCCAGAGGGGCATTTCCGGCGGCCACGACCGCTCGCGCGACTCCCGCGGGATGGTCTCCCACGTCGAGTCACGATGCACTGCCGGTTCGGCCGCCGGCTGGACGTCGATCCGACGCAAACTGTCCTGCTGGGTATCGTACCAGGGAAAGGCCTGGCCGCGCAAGGCGGAGCGACCGGCCCGAACCGCCGCTTCCGGCTCCAGCGCCCCCACTCGGTCCGTAACCCCCACCGTCGCCAGGATCAGCAACCCGGCGGCAATACTTCGGCCGCACAGCCCGGGCGTGCTTCGGTTCCGGATGATCTCGCTACCCCTCATTACCCGCTCCGCCAGGGGCGCAGGCCCACTTGACCCCGGATGACCGTGAAAACCGCATCGAAGTTCCGTTTTTCGAACCACCTGATGTGCTTGGCCATGGTAGCCTGTTCCACGGTGACCCTCCGCCCGATCGCCTCGTTCCGAACATCCGGAACGTTCGATTTACACCAGATTTCATTATCGCGTCGTAGGGAAACCCGGCCAAGGGGCCTTGGCAATTGGCACTCGAGTTCGAAGAGCCTCCGACAGAAATGGGTGGGGGGATTTGAATGCGTCGGAGCGAAGAGTGGTTTATTCGCGTTCTTCTTCCAACCTTGCAGGGCGCTCGACCCGGCCGGTTTCCTCGCGTATGATCGTTGGCTGCGATGGTTGCGGGCGGCCGGGTCGAGGCCGCTGCCGAATACGAATTTGTAAGGAGTGGAAACTCATGCGCAGGACAATGGCTTGGGTGTGCGGATGGTTGGTGCTGGCCGGTGGACTGGCGGCGGAAGAAGAACCGGCTCCGGGCTTGCAATTCACCCGGATCGCGTTGTTTCAGGATCTCAACGAAGGCGCTGATCTGGCGGATATCAACCAGGACGGGCGACTGGACATCGTCGCGGGTCGCAACTGGTACGCCAGCGCCGACCTGATCCCCCGGCCCGTACGCCTGCTGGAAGACTGGAACCGGTATGCCCAGAATTGCGGGGAACACGCGCTGGACGTGAATGGCAACGGGTGGATCGATGTGATCAGCATCGGGTTTACGACCCCCGAAATCAGCTGGTACGAGAATCCGGGCCCCGAGGGTTTGGCTCGCGGCTGGATGTGGGAGCGCCATGTGCTGGTCGACACGGGACAGCAACAGAACGAAGGTTCGTACCTGCGCGATTTGAATGGCGATGGCGTCCCGGAATTGGTCATCAACAGCTGGAATCCGGAAGCACCGTTAATTGCGTGGCAGTTGGACCGGGATTCGGGCGAGCAGCCGACCATGATCCGCCACGAGTTGGCTCCCCGGGGCAACACGCACGGGATGGGCTTCGGCGATATCAACGGCAATGGACGGGAAGACATTCTGGTCGGAACCGGCTGGTTCGAGCGTCCGGCGGAGGGCCCGTTTTCCGGGCACTGGAAATTCCATCCCGACTGGCAGATCCGCCACGCCAGTTGCCCGATGATTGTGACCGATCTGGATGGCGACGGGCGGAACGATTTGATTTGGGGCCGCGGTCACGATTACGGACTGTACTGGTGGCGGCAACTGGAACCCGCCGAAGATGGGAGCACCCGCTGGGAGGAACACCTGATCGACGATTCCTGGTCCCAGGCCCACTGCCTGGTCTGGGCCGATCTGGACGGGGACGGCCAAAACGAGCTGATCACCGGCAAACGCGTTTACGGTCATAACGGAGCGGATCCCGGCGCCGAGGATCCGCCCTGTTTGTACTACTACAAATGGAACCCCCAAACGGAGCGTTTCGCCCGCTACACCATCGACGAGGGACATGCCGGCGGTGGTCTCCAGATCCGAGTCGGCGATGTGACGGGAAACGACCGACCGGATGTGGTCGTGGCGGGAAAAAGCGGTACGTACCTGTTGGTGAACGACGGTTTTTGACGCCGCGCGGGGGCATACTTCACAGCGAGCGACAGAGAAAATCCGACTCTAGAATTTGGTCATCCAGCTGACCCTGGGCATGCTGGGCCAGCATCAACAGCCATTGTGCCAGGCCGATGTCGTCGGTCACGAACTGGACGGAGCCGTCGCACATGACCACGTGCACTCCTCCCGGATGACGGCTGCGGGAGGTTTGGAAGCCGGTTCCCCCGCCCCCGGTGCATCGCAGTTGCGGATCCGGGCTTCGCGGGTCGCTGCATCGACCCGGGCGATCGCGGCAGTTGTTATCTAAGGCGTTGACGTTGGGGGTCAGCAGATACGGCAGATCCCGGCCGCCCCCGCCACTGATATAGGGTCCCGTGGCACAGGCCCACGCGCCGCGCGTATCCGCCTGGCGATCCGCGGCGACGATTTCGGCAAGCATGACGACATGCGAGGTCCCGTCCAGCACCTCCGAAAAATTCGAACCCGCCGAGAAATAACGAGGGTAGTTGAACGTGAAGGGTCCGCGCAGCGCCGGTACCCGCTGGCTGTAACGGTGAAACGCGTTTCCGGCTCCCGCATTCACCGCGACATTGATACGAGTCATCCCCGGTTCCGAGTCCGAATCCATCTTGAAGGGCTCCTTCCTCACGCTGTCACTGGGGCACTTCAACGCCGGCAATTCGCTTTGCAAGGCACTCGTCATTGAAGGATGCGATGTCCGCGCATCGCGGAGACGATACCAGAAGCTGTACGAGGGCAATTCGTTGACCCCTTCCCAGTACAGGTCCGCCACCGCCTGCTGCTCCAAGAACGGCAAGGAGGAGACCACCCAGGAGTGGGCCACACTGGTCGAACTGGCCGCCTCATCCAGCCCGCCCCCTGCGTGCCCCCATCGCATACCCGGCGGAGGCAACCTCAGGTAGGTGTCATGGTAGTTGTGCAGGGCCAGACCCGCTTGCTTGAAATTGTTCGCACACTGCGAGCGGCGCGCCGCCTCGCGAGCCATCTGGATTGCCGGCAGCAGCAGGGCCACCAGGATCCCAATAATCGCGATGACCACCAACAACTCCACCAAAGTGAAGGCACGACAGACGTTCGGCCCCCTTACGAGACGCCGACAGGAAGAGACGGACATGACACGTTCTCCGATTGTAGAGAGAGCAAAGAAACACGCCGATTTGGTTAAACCCCTCGACTTGCCCGGGGTTTCGTCGGGAGGTCCGGGGTTGACAAGAATTCCGCGCTGAGAGGCGGGAGTTTGCTAGCAGGGCTGCCGATTCGCCGGCAATTGCTCTTGCTCCCCAAGCCGTTTTTGGCGACAAGTAGCACCCGGCCCGGGAAACCTGCTTTTGGGAGTTGATGGCTGATGACGGCCCCGGAAACACACGTTGGACAGACAAGCCCCTCCGGGATGGAGGGCGACGTGGTGTTACGGGTGGAGGTGGGCCGTGGAACGGTCGCCGCCGACTCGCTCGACCCCGTAGCGGGTGGCAGGACCCTGGCATTGGAGCAGGCGACCTGCGACCCCGTGGCCGTATATGCCGGGTCGCGACTGGTGGCGCGGGGTCACTTGGTGCTGCGGGAAGCGTACTATTTTGTGCGGGTCACCGAAGTGATTCGCGATGATCCCGCATCGTGATCGGCGCGGGAACGGGTTCCACTTGAGCTGGATTACAGGCCATGGCACGGATGCTACGGATTACCCCCTGTTTGACCTTGACCTTATTGGCCACAGTAACTCTGGTTCCGCGGGGGGCGGAGTCGGCGGCGGGCCAGTCGGAGCGGTCGTGTGCGGACCGCTGTGCGGCAGTGCATCTGCCGATCGCACTGGTTGACAGCGCGAACGGCTGCGGGACGGTTGCGGGAACGCAGCCGGGTTCGTCCGCCGCGCTGGCCTTGTCCCCGCCGACGGTGGCTGTCACCTCCGCCGGTCCGGGATCCAGTCGGGCGGTTGTGACAACGGTGACCAGTCTGGCCGTCGTGGTCGGTCTGTTCCTGCTGGTGGTGTGGGTTCAACGGCGTGCGGGCGCTTCCCGCCGGGGGATGTTGCCGGGCGAGGTGTTCGAGACCCTGGGTCGGGTGCCGCTGAACGGGCGCCAGGAGATGCATTTGGTGCGGTTGGGCAACAAACTGCTGCTGCTGGCCGTCACCGCCCAGGGCGCGGAGACGCTCACCGAAA
Source organism: Planctomycetaceae bacterium (assembly GCA_007124535.1). Taxonomy (GTDB): domain Bacteria; phylum Planctomycetota; class Planctomycetia; order Pirellulales; family Pirellulaceae; genus SLMF01. The sequence goes on along the minus strand of SLEY01000101.1, from coordinate 5,570 downwards.
TCACCGATCCGAGGGAGATCGAGCGGTTAAGCGGCATTTGTCGCCACAATCGTGCGGACAGCATTTCGGCTTCTTTCCGCGAGATCCTGTCGCAACTTGGCGGACCCGGCGGGGCCCGCGGAGTGCATTGTTTGTCCGGCCGCTGACAGGAAGGGCTCCGCGCGCCATGTTCTTTTTTCCGGACCTCCGCTGGCTGCCTTTCCGCCGGTTCTTCCCGGGGCGCGGGCCGGCACTGCTGGCCGCCGGGCTGATCACGCTCCTCACCGCTTCGCCCGCTTGGGCCCAATCACCGCCTCCGGAAGCCTCGCCGTCGCTGGTCGAACTGATGACCGAAGCACCGGGAGCGTGGAGCCATCCCGAACGGCTGAATTCCACCTTGCAGATCGTCCTGCTGATGTCCGTGCTGAGCCTTGCCCCGGCCATCCTGCTGATGACCACCAGCTTTGTCCGCATCTCCGTCGTGCTGGGCCTGCTGCGCCAAGCGCTGGGCGTTCAACAACTGCCCTCGAACCAGGTAGTGACCGCCCTGTCCTTGTTCCTGACCCTGCTGCTGATGACCCCCGTGTGGACCGAAGTCTACCAGCAGGCCATCGGACCGTACACCGATCCCCAGCAGGAAATGAGTTTCGAGCAGGCTTGGCAGACGGGCGTTCAACCGGTACGGCGGTTCATGAGCCAGCAGATCGAGATCACGGGCAACACCGACAACATCTGGCTGTTTTACCAGTACGTACCCCAGCCTCAAGCGGAAATCTCCTCGTACGACGACGTGCCGCTCCAAGTCCTGCTGCCCGCCTTTGTGCTGAGCGAATTGACCGTGGCCTTCCTGATCGGCTTTCAGATCTACCTGCCGTTTCTGATCTTGGACCTGGTCGTCTCCAGCTTTACGGTCTCGATGGGCATGGTCATGTTGCCGCCCGGCATGGTCTCGCTGCCGCTGAAACTGATGCTGTTCGTGCTGGTCGACGGCTGGAACCTGGTGGTAAGCATGTTGTTGCAGAGTTTCGTTCCCTACGTTTGAGGACACGGTGAGTCGAGACGGATGAGCATTGAGCAAGCGATCGATCTGGTTCGTCAGGCGCTGTGGATGGCGTTGATCTTGAGTTCGCCCATTTTGGCGGCGGGTCTGGCCGTGGCCCTGGTCGCCGGTCTGCTTCAGGCTTTGACCCAGATCCAGGATCAGACGATCTCCTTCGTCCCCAAGATCCTGGCGATGGGCGCGACGTTGGCCCTGCTGCTGCCCTGGCTGATCGCTCGGCTGGTCGAGTACTCCCAGTTCTTGATCCTGGAGATCCCGCGCACCCTGGCCGGGGGTTAGGGAGGTCGCGCACGGTGGAATTCTACAGCACGCATCTTTTGATTTTCCTGTTGGCCCTGCTGCGGATCGGTGGACTGGTGCTGCTGGTTCCGTTGGCGGGCCCGGGCCGAGTCGGGCTGCCGCTCCGCGGGATGCTGGCCGTGATCCTGGCGTTGCTGGTCGCACCGCTGGGCGACCCGCAATCCTTGGAACCCTTGTTGGCCGACGGTTCGGAACTGATCGTCGCGGCCTGCCGCGAAGCCGTATTGGGACTGGTGCTGGGAACGGTCGTCCTCGTGCTGATCGGCGCGCTGCGGGCCGGCGGGCATCTGGTCGGTCAACTGAGCGGCATGTCCTTGGCCGAACAGGCGGGCGAAGACGGCTCGGGACATGGTTACGGTCGTCTATTCGAAATGGTGGGAATCGCCGCCTTCCTGCTGACCGGCGGCCATCGCCGGGTGCTGGCCGCCCTGCTGGACACATTCCGCTGGATGCCGCCCGGCGAAGTCGGCTTCTCCAGCGGTCCGGTCCAGGTCCTGCTCCAGGTTGCCGGCCAGGGATTCCAGTTGACGGTACGAGCCACGGCGCCCGTGCTGGTCGCCCTCCTGCTGTCGGCCCTGGTGCTGGGAATCCTGCAGCGCGTGATCCCGCAACTGAATACCCTCTCGCTGGGATTCAGCGCCAATACGGTAGGCGTGTTGGCGGTGGTGGCCCTGACACTGGGCGGGATCGCCTGGAATTTCCAGAACCAGTTGGAAATCGCCCTGGACCGCGCCGGGCAGGCCGTCCAGCGACAGGTCGCCGTCGAACCGAATCGGGAGGCGCCCCATGACTGATGCCGGAGGGGATCGCATCCATCCGCCAACACCCCGCAGAAGGGAACAAGCGCGGCAGCAAGGCCAAGTGGCCCGCAGCCGTGATCTGGTGGCGTGCAGCGTGTTGATTGCCGGAGCCGTCGCTGTTTGGCTGCTGGGCGAACCCCTGTTGCGGATGATGGAACAGTTGGCTGTCCAATCCTTCGGACTCGTCCCGGGACCGGTCAGCCCGGATCAAGCAGCGGTCATGGGGCAGCATTTGCTGGCGCGCTTGGCCACCGTGCTGATCCCTTTGCTGGGACTTCTCTTCTTAGCCGCGCTCATCGCCCACCTGGCCCAGATCGGGTTCCTGTTTTTGCCAAACCGTCTGGCCCCGGACATGGAGCGGTTGGACCCGCGGACCGGTGCTCGCCGCATATTCGGCGCGGAAAACTGGCTCCGCACGGCTGGCAGCACCGCAAAACTGGTCCTCCTCCTGGGCGTCGTCGCCTGGAGTGTCGGGGCCCATCACGAAATGCTGCTGGGGATCGCCGCCGGCGAACCGCCGATGATCGCCCAATCCGCCGCCCGAATCTTCGGCTCCGTCACCAGTGCCTTGCTGCTCGCCCTGCTGTTGCTCGCCTCGTTGGATTACGCCTGGCAGCGGTGGCGCCACGAACGCCGCCTGTGGATGACCGATCAGGAACTGCGGGAACAATGGCGGGACGAACAAGTCGATCCCCACATTCACCGCCGCCGCAGCCAATTGCAGCAGCACGTCATTATGCAACAAATCAACCGCGAGACGCCTCAAGCCCACCTGGTGCTGATCGCCGGTACCTCGCTGGCCGTCGCCCTACGCTACGAGCCCGCTTCGATGTCCGCTCCCCAAGTCGTCGTCAAAGGAGCGGGTCAGCAAGCAGCGGAAATCTACCGGGTCGGCCAACAGCAAGGGATTGCGAGCGTCGAGGACGGACCGCTCACTCGAGAACTCTATCGCCGCGTTCCCCGCGGAGGCGAACTGCCGCCCGATACCTTTCCGGCCATCGCCGCCCATCTGATCGAATTACCCCGTTTCCAGAGATTGCGGCCCGGAAGCCCCGAATCCCCGGTTAACCCTGCCGCAACAACCGGATGAACTCTCGCATCAAACTGGTATTGTCATGCCAGGTCCGGGCGGTGACCAGATTCCCATCCACCACCGTCGGCTCGTCCACATAGACCGCGCCCCCCTGCTTGGCATCCAAAGCGCATTTGGCAACCGTCGTCACCCGCTTGCCCCGGATCACATCCGCCGCGGTCAGGATCTCGATCCCATGACACACGCAGGCGATCGGTTTACCGGCCTGGCAGATTTCGCGTGTGATCCGCAACAGCTCCGTATCGTAGCGAAGGTACTCGGGAGCCCGACCCCCCGAAATGAACATACCGGCAAAATCCCCCGCATCGACGTCACTGAAGGCGATATTCGCCTCGATATGATAGCCCGGTCGCTCTTCGGTGATATCCCACGGCACAGCGGGGTTCGGCGGGATCTCGTGCAACACCGAATGGTACAATCGGGCTTCGGGACCCGCGACCACCACTTCATAGCCATCTTCCGGCAACCTGAAAAACGGGTAAAACGTATCCAGTGCTTCGGTGGCATCCCCCAATGGCATCAGGATGTTGGACATCAGTGTTCTCCTTGAGAAAAGACAAAAAAGGCGTTCTTCGCGCCACGGCAGAGAGATTACCCGTTGTAGCACATCGGTGCCGGTTGTCTCCACCGGTCGGAAACATTTTCGATCCAAGGGCGTGGGGGTTGTAGCATGAAGATCAAGAAGCGCTTATAAAAGGCGGCAGCAAAAACCGTACGTTGGGAAGGGGGCTCGTCGATCCATCCTAATGCGGGTTCCCGCAGCACTACAAAGGAGGAGCACAGTGAGTAGCCAATGGGATTTAGGTCGCGCGGTCGCCGTACTGGCGGCGATCGCCCTGGTCGCCGCCAGCCTGGGTTGTCAACCCGAGCCGCCCGCGGCGCCGACGGTCCAACCGCCGGTAGACGCCGTACCGGACGAAGTGGAAGATGTGGACGAAGACGAGAGGGACGAAGTTGCCGATGCCGAGGAATTCCAAGTCGAAGTGCCGTTGGGACTCCCGCCGCTACCCGTCCCGGAGGATAATCCGATGACGGAGGCCAAGGTCGAACTGGGGAAACTGTTGTATTTCGATCCGCGTCTGAGTGCGGACGGCACGCTCTCCTGTGCCACGTGCCACGACCCGGAAATGGCTTGGACGGAACATCAGCCGACCAGCGAAGGGATTGGGGGGGCGTTCGGTGACCGCAATTCCCCGACCATTATCAACTCGGCCTACGCCACGGTCCAGTTCTGGGATGGCCGTGCCGATTCGCTGGAGGAGCAAGCGCTGGGTCCGATCGAAAACCCGATCGAGATGGGACACACGCTGGATTCCATGATCGCCACGCTCTCCGACCTGGAAGTCTACGGCGACAAGTTCCAGGAAGTTTTCGGCACGGGCGTGACGGAGGAAGGGGTCGCCAAGGCCATTGCCGCCTTCGAGCGGACGGTGCTCAGCGGCAACTCGCCCTACGACCAGTTCCAGGCGGGTGATGAAGAGGCCCTGAGCGAAGCCCAGCAGCGTGGTTGGAAGTTGTTCGAGGACGCCGGTTGCGTCACCTGCCACACCCCGCCGCTGTTCAGCAACTACCGCTTCTACAACGCGGGGATCGGCATGGATACGGAGGAACCCGATCCGGGCCGGAAAGATGTGACCGGTCAGGACCAGGACATGGGCGCTTTCCGCGTACCCCCCCTGCGCGAGATCGCCAATACCCATCCGTACTTCCACAACGGCAGTGTGGAAGAGCTGCGGGATGCGGTGGCCATCATGGCTGGCGGCGGGATCGACAACCCTTACCTGTCCGCCATGATGAAAGCCGTCCGCAGTGCCGAATTGACCGATCAGGACATCGACGACCTGACCGAGTTCATGCACGCCCTCTCCGGGGATTTCCCCGTCATCGAACCGCCGGAACTGCCCTGATCACCCCGGTTTTTCGAACAGATCCGCGAGAACGGTCCCCGAGCCGTTCTCGCGGTTTCCTGCGTGCCCGCTCCTTCGCCTATCTACGTAAGCTCCACCGTTTTCGCTTCGTAGTCGACATCCATGTACCGGGTTTCCAGGTCGGTCTGCAATCAATTGGCGTAAATAGGCTTGGCACGTTCGATGACCGATTTTGTTTCGGGTGATACCATAATTTGCGCTCCTTTGCTTGCCGCGATCACCCCATCCTCCGAGCCGGTTTTCACTTCACATGGCCGGCAAATCCATCACCAAACGAAGGAGGATCGTTACCGCCAAATACAGGGCATAATGAACCGCGCCGACCGAAAAATCCAAATCCAAACTGGCATACGCGGTGAACGAGCCCAACCCCACCAGGATCGGTAGCAGGAAGCTCACGTGCACCACCT
>SLEY01000178.1 GCA_007124535.1 Planctomycetaceae bacterium | reverse complement strand
GGTCATCGGTCATCGGTCATTGCATCGTTCCCACGCTTCCGCGTGGGAACGCACGGTTTAGACGCTTCGCGTCTTTTCGACTTTCACCCATGAAACTCCTGCATCGTTTTCAGTTGTTACGGTTCCTTTCATGGGACGCGAAGCGTCCGAGCTTGCGTTCCCACGCGGAAGCGTGGGAACGATGCGCGCACTGCGGCTGATACGGCAGTGCTCTGCCCTGGGCCTGATTTGTTGCGGTCCCTATCGGGACGAAAGCACGCGGCATGCCCGGCTCCAGGACGAGGGGGAGCACGAGCCGACTCCTTTTTTGGTTGCGGCGCAGCCGGGTTAGCGATTGGCGGGGGGCGATGCCGGGGCGAGGATCGATTGGCTGACGCAGCCGTGTTGGGCTTGCGTGGTGGTGGCGGCGAAATCGGCGAGGTAGCCGCGTCGGCCTTGGGGCGGCCGGGGCTGCCAGCGTTGCCGCCGCTGGGCCAATTGGTCCCGGGACACGTGCAGGGTCACGTCGCCGGCCAATAGATCGAAGGAGATTTGGTCCCCATTTTCGACCAGGGCGATCGGGCCTCCCACGGCGGCTTCCGGGGCACAATGCACGCCGATGGCTCCGTGCGAGACGCCGGAGACGCGGGTGTCGGAGATCAACGCGACTTTCCCGTCCAACTCGGGAACGCTGAGGGCCGCCGACGCGACCAGCACTTCGGGCATTCCGGAGGCGACCGGTCCGAGGTATCTCAGCACGATCACGTGCCCGGGGCGGATCCGTTTCGTTTCGACGGCTTGAGCGACGGCTTGCGAATCTTCGAAGCAGATCGCCGTTCCGCGGAAGCGGGGCTCCTGCATGCTGGACACCTTGAAGACGATTCCGTCGGGCGCGAGATTTCCGAAGCAGATTTGGATATCGGCGAACGGTTTGAAGGGCGCGTCGGCGGGTGCGATCAGCTGCTGGTCGGCCGGCGGATCGTCCACCTGGTCCAGCATCTCGCGCCAGGTCCGGCCGGTGACGGTGAGGCCTTCGCCGCGCAGGACGCCGGCGCGGATCAGGTGTTTCAGCAGCACGGGGGTCCCGCCGGCGTGATGGAGATCGACCATCGTCTTTCGACCGCGTGGTGCGAAGCTGCAGAGGACGGGGGTCCGGCGGAAGATGGCCTGCATTTCTCGCAAGGCGAAATCGATTTTCGCTTCGCGGGCCAGCGCCAGCAGGTGCAGCACGCCATTGGTCGATCCGCCGATCGCTGCCAGGGCGGCGGCCGCATCTTCGAAAGCCGCGCGGGTCAGGATCTCGGCCGGCCGCAGGTCACGGCGCAACAGTTCCCGGACCACTCGCCCCACCCGCTGGCATTCCGCCTGTTTTTCCGAATCCTCGGCCGGGATCGAGCTGCTGAACGGCAGCATCAGCCCGATCGCTTCCATGGCCACGCCCCAGGTATTGAAGGAGGCGGCGATCCCACAGCCGCCGATGCCGGGACAGGCGTTTCGCAGGATCTGGTCCAGTTCGGCCGAATCGATCCGGCCTAGCGCCGCCGCCGCTTGAGCATCGTACACGTCCAGGATCGAAATATCCTGATCCCGGTGCCGCCCCGGCCGGATCGTCCCGCCGCTGAGTAGCAGGCCGGGATAATTCATGCGGGCCAGGGCCATCGCGAAACCGGGACCGTTCTTGTCACAGTGGTGCAATCCGATCAAGGCGTCGTAGCCGTGCGCCGTGACAACCAACTCGGCAGCATTGGCGATCAGATTCCGGGACGGCAGACTCGCATTGCCCCCCTCGTGCCCCTGCGTGATGTTGTCGCTAACGGCCGGAACGCCGAACGGGAACCCGATCATTTCCGCGTCCCGGCACCCCTGAGCAATCTGCTGAGCCAACTCGTAGGCGTGCACGTTGCACAGATTCCCATCCAACAGGGGAACGCCGATCCCTATCTGGGGTTTGTCCAGATCCTCGTCTGTCAGCCCCAGCCCGTAGTAGAACGCGGTCACGCCCCGCTGCCATCCGTGCGTCAAATGCCGGCTGTTCCAATTCAACGACGTATTCATCAAGATTTCCTTGCTGGCTCTCCGCCAGCGGTGTTGGTTACCAATCGGTCCATAGGACGTCCAGCACGGCACCTTCCGGGCTTGGTGGCCAATTCATTCGGATCGGCCGCACGAGGCTCCCTTCAGCAGGGCGCGGCTGAGCGGTTGATAGGTGGGGCCGTGGCGGGCCAGATGACTGGCGTACACGACCACCTGATCGATCGTCGAGTATCCGGCGGAAAAGGCCTGCTGGTCCCGCAGGGCTTCGGTCAAGCGTTGCAGCCCGGGGCTGGGTCGGCGGACGCGGCCAATCGTCAGATGGGGGTGAAACTGCCGGTTTTCGCGAGGGAATCCCAACTGCCGCAAGGCCGATTCGATCGACTTCTGCACGCGTCCTAATGTCTCCCCGCCTTCATCGACTCCCAGCCAGAGCGTTCGCGGACGCCCTATATGAGGGAATGCGTTGGCCCCGCACAGCGAAATTTCGAAAGGCGGTCGATCGGCAACCGCCCGGGCAACCGCCTCACACACTTCGGGCAGATCGCGCTGAGGCACATCGCCCAAAAACTTCAACGTCAGATGCAGATTCTCGGGCGCCACCCATTTGACCCCGTCCCCCTCGTATGCCAGAGCCGCGATCAGCTCCGCAGCCCGGTTTTGAACCGTCGCAGCAAGATCGACCGCGACAAACGTGCGTGTCGTTGACATCGGCTTCCTCCCCACTTTCTTTCTCCATACCGGAGTTGGCGGGCCGGATCAAGCCGCATCGGCAAAAATCCGCGCTACCCGCCTTGACCTCGTAGCCCGACCGGTCTAGGTTATTATTCGATGAGCTAATTCAGTGCGTTGTTTTGATAAGTTTGACTAATAGTGCGCCGCAGCGTGTTCGGCATGCATGTGAAATCGTTAAAAGTGTTTTGCGACGTCGTCGTTCGGCGGAGTTTCTCCCGGGGGGCTCAGGATAACGGAGTTTCGCAGTCCGCAGCCAGTCAGATCGTCCATCAATTGGAAGGCCATCTCGGCATGCAGTTGATCGATCGGTCGAAGCGCCCGTTTGTGTTGACTGCCGAGGGCGAAGCCTATTATGAGGGGTGTCGCCGATTGGTCCAGGAATACTACCTGTTGCAGGAGCAGGTCCGCAGTCTGCACGAGGAGCAGGCCACCCGGGTTCGTGTGGCGTCGATTTATTCGATTGGGCTCAGCTACGGCCGACTCCTGGGCGAGGGCTTTACGGCGCGGCATCCTCGCGCGCAGGTGCAAATGGGTTATCATCATCCGGATCGGGTCTACGCCTTGGTATCCGAGGGCGAAGTGGATATCGGGCTGGTCAGTTGGCCCCGCTCGACGCGGACGATTGCGGCGGTGGATTGGCTGGAGGAGCCGATGGGGTTGGTATGTTCGCCGGCGCATCCGTTGGCGGGCGGCACGGTGAGGCGCGAGGCGCTGAGCGGGCTGGAGGTCATCGGTTTTGACCGCGGCTTGCGGGTCCGCAGGAATGTGGACCGGCAGTTGGGGGAGCAGGGAATTGACGTGCGGACGGAGATCGCGTTTGACAACATCGACACGATCAAACGGGCGATTGTGCTGAATGGGGGCGCGGGTTTCTTGCCGGAACCGACGGTGCGGGGCGAATTGCAGGCGGGGGAATTGGTGGCGGTTCCGGTCGAAGGTCTGCGTTTGGTTCGCCCGTTGGGAATCATTCATTGGCGCCGTTCGCGGTTGGGCGCGAGCGCGCGGCTTTTCATCGAGTACTTGACGGGCATCGCGACCCGGCCGAACGAAACACCGCAGGCGGAAGCATCGCCGACCGGGGCGCCGCGGGGAGCAGAGGGAACATGAGTGCATTGTCGAGGGTTAATTTTCCGCAGCGTCAGGGACTGTACGATCCGGCTTGGGAGCGGGACAGTTGCGGGGTTGGTTTTGTGGCGCACATTCGCGGCGAGCGCAGTCACCAACTGGTGTGCGATGCGGACCATCTGCTGCGGCGGATGAACCACCGGGGGGCGTGCGGGTGCGAAGCGAACACGGGGGATGGTGCGGGGATCCTGACGGCGCTGCCGCACGCATTTTTGACGCAGGTCGCCCGCCAGGAGTTGAAGACCGAGTTGCCCCCGCCCGGCCGCTTCGGCGCGGGGCTGGTGTTTTTGCCGACAATTGCCGAGGAGCGGGCGCAGTGCCGGGGGGAGGTCGCGCGATGGATCGAAGCTCAGGGCCAGCGGCTGGTGGGCTGGCGGCCGGTGCCGATCCAGCCGGACGTGGCCGACATCGGCTTGAGCGCGCGCCGGGCGATGCCGGTGATCGAGCAACTGTTTGTGGCCGCGGGAGACGATTGCGAGGGCGAGGCGTTTGAGCGCCAGTTGTATTTGATCCGCAAGCAGGCCACGCGGCGGCTGCGCGATCCGGAACGATTGCGCCAGGCGGGCATGTTCTACATCTGCAGCCTGTCGACGAAGGTGCTCGTCTACAAGGGCATGCTGACGCCGGACCAATTGGTGCCGTTCTTCCCGGATCTGGCCGACACGTCGTACACGACGCATCTGGCGATGGTGCATTCGCGGTTTTCGACGAACACGTTCCCCAGCTGGGACCGGGCTCAGCCCAATCGGTTCATGGCCCACAACGGGGAAATCAACACCTTGCGGGGCAATGTGAACTGGATGCGGGCTCGCGAGGGCGTGGCGTACAGCGAGCGATTCGGCCAGGACATGTCGGGGGTGTTCCCGGTGGTCGAACCCGACTGTTCCGATTCGGGCACGTTGGACAACGTGCTGGAGTTTCTTTTGATGAGCGGCCGGACGCTGCAGGAAGCGGTGATGATGATGGTCCCCGAGGCCTGGCAGAAGCACGCCGGGATGCCGGAGAAGAAGCGGGCGTTTTACGAGTACCATTCGGCGGTGATGGAGCCTTGGGACGGTCCGGCGTCGATCACCTTTACCGACGGGCAGTACATCGGGGCCGTGTTGGACCGCAACGGTCTGCGGCCCAGCCGTTACTACATCACGAAGGACCAGCGGGTGATCATGGCCAGCGAGGTGGGGGTGTTGCCGGTGTCGCCTGCGAACGTGGCCTCCAAGGGCCGCTTGCAGCCCGGGCGGATGTTCCTGGTGGATTTCCATCAGGGGCGTTTGATTCCGGACGAGGAGTTGAAGTACGAGTTTTCCAACCGTCGTCCCTACGCGGCCTGGCTTCGCAAGAACCGGATCCGGCTGGGCAAACTGGAGCCGCGGCGCCCGGCGCCCGAACGGGACGCGGATTCGCTGCTGGAACGCCTGCAGGCGTTCGGCTACACGACCGAGACCCTCCAGTTCATGCTGTTGCCGCTGGTCCAACAGAAGCGGGATCCGGTGGGGGCGATGGGCAACGATTCGGCCCTGGCCTGCCTGAGCGACCAGCCGCGGATGGTTTATGACTACTTCAAACAATTGTTCGCCCAGGTGACGAACCCGCCCATCGACTCGATCCGCGAAGAGATCATCATGTCGCTGGAGTGCTATATTGGACCCGAGCAGAATTTATTGGAGACGTCGGAGGCGAATTGCCGACGGCTGCTGATCCCGCACCCGATCCTGACCAACCGGGAGTTGGCGTCGCTGCGAGACATGGACCACAGCGGCTGGCGGACGCAAGTGATCGACCTGACGTTCCCCAAATCCGAGGGCGGGGAAGGTTTGCCGCGGGCTTTGGCGCGGATCTGCCGGGAGGCGGAATCCGCGATCGACCGGGGGTATAGTCTGGTGATCCTGTCCGATCGCGGGATCGGCCCCGAGCGGGTTCCGGTGAGTGCCCTTTTGGCCTGCGGGGCGGTGCATCATCATCTGGTGCGTCAGGCCAAAAGGACCCGGCTGGGCTTGATCCTCGAGACGGGGGAAGCCCGCGAGGTGCATCATCATTGCCTGCTGATCGGCTACGGGGCCGATGCGATCAATCCGTATCTGGCTTACGAGTCGTTGTGGCAGGCGCGGCGGGACGGTTGGCTGGACCCGGCCGATTTCGCCGACGACGACCAGGTGGTCGCGGCGTATCGTTTGGGCGTGGCCAAGGGCATGCTGAAGGTGATGGCCAAGATGGGCATTTCCACATTGCAGTCCTACAAGGGCGCGCAGATTTTCGAGGCGGTGGGTTTGAATGACCAGGTGATCGCGCGCTGTTTTGCCGGCACGGCCAGCCGGGTGCAGGGCGTGGGTTTGGCGACGCTGGGCGAAGAGTTGCTCCGGCGGCATGCCCTCGGCTACCCTGAGGAGTTGGAGGACCGGTTCCCGGTGTTGCCCAATCCGGGCGAATTCCACTGGCGTGCCGAGGGCGAGCGGCATGTCTGGGATCCCGAGGCGATCACGGAATTGCAGTTGGCCGCGCGGGGCAACGACGCCGCCGCCTACGAGCAATTCGCGCGGCGGGTGAACGACGATGCCCTCCGCCGCTGCACGCTCCGCGGCTTATTGCGTCTCCGCCGCCCGGAGGGCCAGCCGCCGGCGCCTTTGGACGAAGTGGAGCCGGCCGGGGAGATTGTCAAACGGTTCTGCACGGGGGCGATGAGTTTCGGATCGATCTCGCGGGAAGCCCACGAGATGCTGGCGGTGGCCATGAACCGTCTGGGCGGCCGCAGCAACACGGGCGAGGGCGGCGAGGATCCCGCCCGCTTCCTGCCCCTGCCCAACGGCGACACCAAGCGTTCGGCGATCAAGCAGATCGCGTCCGGGCGCTTCGGCGTCACCGCCTGGTACTTGGCAAATGCCGACGAACTGCAGATCAAGATGGCCCAGGGGGCCAAGCCGGGCGAGGGGGGCGAATTGCCGGGGACCAAGGTGAACGACACGATCGCCCGCATCCGCTACTCGACCCCCGGCGTGGGACTGATCAGCCCGCCGCCCCATCACGACATCTATTCCATCGAGGACCTGGCCCAATTGATCTACGACCTGAAGAACGCCAATCCGCAGGCCCGGGTCAGTGTCAAACTGGTGGCCGAAGTCGGGGTGGGCACGATTGCCGCCGGGGTGGCCAAGGCCCATGCCGACCATCTCCTGATTTCCGGCGACGCGGGCGGGACCGGCGCTTCGCCGCTGACCAGCATCAAACACGCCGGGTTGCCCTGGGAACTGGGCCTGGCCGAAACCCATCAGACGCTGGTGATGAACGACCTCCGCAGCCGCGTGATCGTCCAAACCGACGGCGGCCTGCGCACGGGCCGCGATGTGATGGTGGCCGCTCTGCTGGGCGCCGAGGAAATGGGGTTCTCCACCGCGCCGCTGATCACCCTGGGCTGCATCATGATGCGCAAGTGCCATTTGAACACCTGCCCGGTCGGGATTGCGACTCAGGACCCCATGCTGCGGAAGAAGTTTTCGGGCAAGCCGGAGTATGTGGTCAATTACTTGTTCCAGGTGGCGGAAGAAGCGCGGCGGCTGATGGCCGAACTCGGCTTCCGCCGCCTGGACGACGCGATCGGCCGCACGGACTGCCTGGCGACCGAGGCGGCGGTCGATCACTGGAAGGCCCGCGGGCTGGACGTCCGCCCGCTGCTGCAATTGGCCGAGAAGCCGCATCCGGATGTGCAGGTTCGCTGTACGATCCCCCAAGACCACGGACTGGACCAGACGTTGGACCGCACGACGCTGCTGCCGCTGGCCGCACCCGCATTGGAACGCGGCGAGCGGGTGGTCGAGCACCTGGCGATCGAGAATGTGCACCGCACGGTGGGGACGATCCTGAGCCATGAGGTGGTGCGGCGGTTTGGCGAGCAGGGTTTGCCGGAGGAAACGCTTCATTTCCGGTTCGAAGGGTCGGCGGGCCAGAGTTTCGGGGCCTTCCTGGCCGGCGGGATCACGCTGGAGTTGGAGGGGGATGCCAACGACTATGTGGGCAAAGGCCTGTCCGGCGGGCGGTTGATCGTCTACCCGCCGCGGGCCGCCGACTTCCGGCCGGAACAGAATATCCTGGTCGGCAACGTCGTGCTGTACGGCGCCACGGGCGGCCAGGCCTTCTTCAGCGGCTGCGCGGCGGAACGCTTCTGCGTCCGCAACAGCGGCGCTTGGGCGGTGGTCGAGGGCGTGGGCGATCATGGCTGCGAGTACATGACCGGCGGCCGAGCGATCATTCTGGGACCGACCGGCCGGAATTTCGCGGCCGGTATGTCCGGCGGGATCGCCTACGTCTGGGATCGCACCGGCGATTTCCCGCCACGCTGCAATCGCGCCATGGTCGAACTGGAACGGGTCGAAACGCCCGAGGACCTGGGGGAACTGCTGGAAATGATCAAACTGCACGAAGAATACACGGGCTCGCCCGTCGCTCAGCAGATCCTGGACGACTGGTCGCGGATCGTCCGCAAGGAGTTCGTCAAGGTGATGCCGTTGGACTACAAACGGGTTCAGCGCGAGCGTGCGGCGCGGGACGAAGAGATCGAATCGGCCATGCACGCCGAGTTCACCGGGGCCTGATCCTGCGGGCATCCCCCGGATGCCGCTCCGGCTCCCCGCCGGCGCGGCGCGGTCGGATGTCCCCATTCACCGAGAATACGGTTTAACATATCATGGGAAAACCAACCGGCTTCAAAGAGCATCCTCGCAAGACCGTCCCCTACCGCGCGCCCGGCGCCCGGCTCGGGGACTTTTTGGAGATCTACACCGATCCGGAGGAGGAGCATCTGCGCACGCAGGGCGCCCGCTGTATGGACTGTGGGATCCCTTTCTGCATGTCGGCCACCGGCTGCCCGATCGACAATCTGATCCCCGAGTGGAACGATCTGATCTACCGCGGCCGCTGGCGGGAAGCGCTGGACCGGCTGCACAAGACCAACAATTTCCCGGAGTTCACCGGACGGGCCTGCCCGGCCCCTTGCGAGGGCGCCTGCGTGCTGGGCATCATCGACCCGCCGGTGACCATCAAGAACATCGAAAACGCCATCATCGACCGCGGCTTTGCCGAAGGCTGGGTGCGGGCCCGACCCCCGGCGCGCCGGACGGGAAAGCGGGTGGCCATCGTCGGCTCGGGCCCCGCCGGGTTGGCCGCCGCCGCCCAGCTGAACAAGGTCGGCCACGAAGTGACCGTATTCGAGCGGGCGGATCGGATCGGCGGGTTGCTGATGTACGGCATCCCCAATATGAAATTGGACAAAGCGGTCGTGGACCGGCGGCTGGACTTGCTGCAACAGGAAGGGATCCGCTTCGTCACCCACACCCACGTCGGTCGCCGCGAAGATTTCCCCCCGGGCCACATGACCCGGATCATGGAGGAGCGGGGCCTGGAAATCCGTTATCAAGACCCTCGGGAATTGCAGCAGGAATACGACGCCCTGCTGCTGGCCACCGGGGCCACGCGACCACGCGACCTGCCCGTGCCCAACCGGCAGCTGGACGGCATCCATTTCGCCATGGACTTCCTCACCCGCAACGTAAAAAGCCTGCTGGATTCGCAACTGGCCGACGGGCAGTACCTTTCGGCCCGCGAGAAGGACGTGATCGTGATCGGCGGCGGCGATACGGGCGCCGACTGTATCGGCACCTCCCTGCGCCAGGACTGCCGCAGCGTGGTGAACTTCGAATTACTGGACAAACCGCCCGCGCGGCGGGCGGTCGGCAATCCCTGGCCCCAATGGCCCCGGATCTCCCGTTTGGACTATTCGCACGAGGAGTGTCGCGACCGCTTCGGCGACGACCCGCGCGTCTATTCGATTTTGACCAAAGAGTTCCTCGACGACGGAAACGGCCGCGTCGCCGGCGTCCGCACCGTGCGCATCCAATGGTCGCCGCCCGGAGAAAGACCGGCCTTCCGCGAAATCGCCGGTACCGAAAACGTCTGGAAAGCCGACCTCGTGCTGCTGTCCCTGGGCTTCTTGGGGCCCGAGGCGGCCGTGGCCGAAATGCTGGGCCT
>SLEY01000439.1 GCA_007124535.1 Planctomycetaceae bacterium | reverse complement strand
TGGGTACCCGCCCTGTTTCGGTGAGGCGGAAAGGGAGAAAAAATCGCGGGTGAGGGCCGGGGTTTGCCCGGTGGTCCGCGATGCTCGGTGGGTTTCTACGGCGACGGGCCGATGGTGGCCAGCAGCATCGTCATACCGAAGGTCCACAACAACGACCACGCCAAGAAACGCTCCGGCGGAAACCACCGCCGGTAACTGATCGCGGCCAGCACCGTGGAGGAAAGCAGCAACACCGAACCGATGAGGAAAGCCATGATCGCGACGCGTGCCTGATCCATGAACCCCACGCCGTACGCGTTGAAACCAGAGACGCCACCGACGCCCCACATCAGCACCAGCGCCGATGCCAAGCCCACGGGAACCCGTCGCCGCGCAAGCCAGGGCGCCACCAGCCAGACCGCCGCCCACGCCCCAGCCAAGGCCCCCAAGACCGTCCCGAAATGCTCCGTTGCCTTGATCGGTAGCGACAACAAACGAGCCAGCATCGACCAACCGAGCTGAACCGCGAACACCGGCAGCAGGATCAACCAAGCCGGAGCGCACCGGTTGGCTGGAACGACGAACCGCTACCGATCGGTCGGCCATCCTTGAAAACGGTGAACGTCGGCGGAGCGCCCCGCTGCTCGCGCCCCGGGTGCTGCCGCCGCCCCTGCGCGTCCACCCATTCGAAATCCATCGTCAACAATCTGCCCGCACGCTCGACGCGAACTCGCGGGGATAATGCGGCCGTCTGTTGTTCATCCGCTGATGGAAACGATCCCGATTCCTCGGCAACCGAATCAGCCACGCCCCAGACGGCAGTCAGCAAAACCGCAATAAGACATGAATCAGGCACGGAAAACACCCCGAAAAGGCGGAATGGCATTCCGGTGGCACGCTGCCCACATATGGGAACTCTTCAATATCTCCGCATTTTCAGCGATCGCCAAGCATCGTGCAATACCTGCAGTGAAAAAAGGTTACAGACAATGCGGCTTGGCGCAATGGACGGTCCGCACGGGCACGTGCACCGTGTGCGGCACCATCTGACGGACCCGGATCGGCACCTCGCATTCCACCTGCTTCGGCACGCAAACCGTCACCATCCGTTTGACTTCCTGGGCTACTTGACGGTAATGGGTCACGTTTTCCACCCAGCTTTTCTCCGTCGGCACGAATTCGGTGTACGTCACCTGCCGCTCTTCCCGGACCGGTTGATACTCGGTCACCTGGCAGGCGACCTTGCGAACTTCCGTCCGCATTTCGCACACATCCACCATCTTGGTGCGCGTTTCCGGGCGGTAGACCGTCACCTCGTACTCGTAAGGCTCCTCGACGATCTCTTGCCTGGAAACGGTCACCATCACCTCCTCTTCCACCACGTTCGGCACCCAAACCTTCTGTTGGACGACCTGAGGGGTGTGGCAACAGGCCGCCACGTGGCTCACCCGGCGTAACCGCGGTCGGCGGACCGGGCAGCAGGGCACTTGCACTTTCTGCACCTCCCAATGCCCTTCGTCGCGGCAGACCGTCTGCGGTACCTCCTCCTCCACACAATGTGCCACATGCCGCACCCCCGTGCGCGTCTCGACTTCAGGAACCATCACCGTGTACTCGCGTTCCTCCTGGGTCCAGACCGGCACTTGCACTTGGTATTCCCGTTCGATGGCCCTGGACACCGGCCGGTACACGGTCACCGGCACGGTTTTGGTTCGGGTCTGCGGGACCATCACCGTGGTGCGGCGCTCGACCTGCGTCGTTTCGGGAATGCACCGGTAGACCGTTTCGGTCACTTCCCGCTGTTCGTACACGTACTGGGTCGTCATCACTCGGCGAGTTTGCATGACCCATTGCGGCTTGTACACGGTTCGGGGAACGTAATGCACTCCCCCGCAAACAGGGGTGCACGGCGCATGGACAGAACAGACGCCGGCGTACGAGTCAGCTGGTGCTCCGGCAAAAGCCGCCATCATGGCAAGCGGGACGAAAAACGAAAGACGCGACAACATAGCAAGCCCCTCCAAGCAGGTAAATCGAACCATCCACTCCTACGTCAACATAGACCGGATGCACAGTCCGGAGGACACGCATCCATGGCGCAGATTAACAAAGCTGCGCCGTATGTGTTATTTAAGTAGGATTCGCGGGCTTGTCAATTATGGCTCGGTAAAATCCCGAATTCAGCGGCTGGCCGGGTTCTCGATCCAGCTGGGATAACAACGTGCACAGAGGAAGATCGTCAGTCGGCGGTAGACCTGATCCATCGCCTCGCGTTCCGAGAGCATTTCCAATTCGGCGACCAAGCGTTCGAATTCCTGCCGACTGTCCCGCTGCAGGTCTTCCTCGGTAAATTCGGGAGGGGTGGGATCGGCGACCGCTTCGATCCTGACGACGTAGAAGTTGCCGCGGCCGGGATGGAGCCGGATCATGCACCGGTCGCAGAAGAGCGGAGAATCCGTCGCATCGCGGGTGTTCTCCATCAGCCGGCTTTCCGTAGGTTGGTCTGGTGTCGTGAGGTGTGTTCGGCCAGACGAGATGCCCGTGGACGCCCGTGCCCC
>SLEY01000565.1 GCA_007124535.1 Planctomycetaceae bacterium | reverse complement strand
TGGCGCGTCCTTGCGCGCCACGGAATCCAGCAATCCGAAGAGACCACCATGGAAAAGTTTTCTTCGGACAAGTCGGACAAGTCGGACTAGTCGGACAGGTCGGACTAGTCGGACAGGTCGGACGAGTCGGACAGGTCGGACGAGTCGGACGGGTCGGGCGGGTCGGGCGGGTCGGACGGGTCGGGCGGGTTGGTTGCGTCCATGATGGCGTATACCATTTCTTCCAAATCGGGGGGCGCCACTACAATGGTTTCGCGGAATTGCCAGGGCAATTCCGTTCGCCGCTCGTCCAATTGCGAACCGCTGCCGGTGACTTTGCGGCGCTCGTCGCGCAGATCGTTTTCCATGTCTCGAATCACGCTGGGCTCCCGCACGAAACCCTCTAACAGGATTTGCCCACCACCGGTGGGAATGGAATTGAAGGACGCGGAAGCGACCAGGGCGTCTTCGGACGGGGGCAGGCGCTCGGACAACAGATACATCTCGTCCAACCAATTGACGTCGCCCACGACGAATCGGTCGATTTCGCGAACGTCGTCTTCCAACTTGCGCGCGATCTGGACCTGCTGATCCAAATCCTGTGCCTCGTCCTGCAAGGCGGCGATGCGGGCGTCGTAGCCGCGCAGGTAAACCCACAGCATGATGGCCAGCAGCCCGGCACAAACCGCGGCGAGTCCGCCGAAAGTGGCGTAGCGCAAGCGGCGATCGACGGCTTGGGTCCGGCGCCGCGGATGAAGGAAATCCAGTGTGGGGGCGTTGCCCAACGCCTCGTCCTGCAGCAACCCCAACAGCGCGGCATAACCTCCGCGCTGCTCGGGCAGCGTCACCGTCGATTCCCAACGCACCGCGTCGAACGGATCGAACACATCGACGGTCATCTCCAGTGCCTGGCGGAGTTCGTCGGGCAGCGTTCCCAACTCGTTCACCGCGCCGACCAGCGTAACGCTTTCCATCGGCTGGTCACCAAACTGGTTCTGGGCGGCGGCGATCGTCCGGCGGATTTCCACCGCCAAAGGACGAGCCGGCTGGTCCCCGGCGATGCGGACGCTACGGACCAACACCGCCTGGCCGCCGATCAGGACGGTGACATCGGCTTCTTCCGCATTCAATTCCACCAGCAATTCCGAGCCGCGCCGGGCCGTATGCCGGCTGAAAAGCGAGGCCGAGGCGAAGGGGCGCAGGACGACCCGCTCCGGTGTGGCATGACATGCGGCCGCGCACCGGCGAACTTCGTCCAGGACCGACGGCGGGAGCGAGGCGGCCAGGATCTGAAACTGGGAACGCTGGCCATTCTCCAGCCGCACGAAATCCAAGGGCCCCTCTTCGGAAAGCGAGGCGAACTGCCGCATCGCCTGGAAACGCACCAGTTCCGGAAGCTCGTTGTCCGGGACCGGCGGTGTCTGCAATACACGCAGTTCGGCCCGGCCGCGCGGAATCGCCACCAGCCATTCGGATCGGCCCGCCCCGCGGGCGGCCAGCGAATCCGCCAGACGGGCAAATCGCGCGCCCGGCTCCTCACCCGCCGCCAAATCATGCCAGTCCACGGACCAGGCCGCTTCCAGAACCAGATCCCCCCCGGAGACACGACCCGTCGCCACACGGGCTCCCCGAGCGTCCCATTCTACCGCCAACAATCGCGCCATCCGCTCTCTTCTCCTGCGCCGCGTCAACCGCAACCGCGTTTACATCCCATCGCCCAAAGGAACGCCAAGCGTTTCCAGCGAATAACCTCGCCCCAAATGCGTAATGTCCCGCCACAATAACACCCGCGGAACCGACTCGGTGGCGTCCAAGATCACTTCCAATCGCGCTGCGGCTCGACCATCGTCGTAATACCCGACCACTTGCGCCGAATAGACATCTCCAACCCCACAAACAAAGGGAATCAATGCCCGCATCTGATCCAGCGTAACAATCCCATCCGTCAGCAACCAGGTTTCGTGCCGCTGATGAGGTGCGTCAAGCCACGGGTCCGCCACGCGCTGGTTCAAAATCTGCTCGACAATCTCCTCACTCATTCCCGGAATTCCCAACAGCACCTCGCGCGGCGCCTGACTCAAACTGATCCGACCGGGAAGGATCGAACGATCGACGACCGTCACTTCGTCCATCAATTCGACCATATACGTGCCCATCGAAACCACATCGTCCGGGAATGGCGAAATCAGCAAACTGGGCTCTTCGTCTCCCGGAAGAGTAACCTGCACCATCTGCCCGATCAGGTCGAGCACCTGAACCAATTCGGTGCTTGCCGATCGCTCTAAATCCAGTTCCAGGTCCGCATACATTTCGGGGGTAAGGATCTGGATTTCCTCGTCTTCATCTTCGTCTCGGCCCCCCTCGTCTCCTTCAGCATAGGGCCCGTTTTGCCGATAGGCAATAATAAAGGTCACCCATTCTTGGGGAAACACCAGGCTGAGTTCCTCGTACAACTGCAGCAGATCGTCCTGATTCAAGTTGATGCGGGGTTCGCCCAGGAAGTTCACGTTGCGCTCTTTACTGTGCAGCGTGAAGTAGGAAGCCCAGCCGGCGCCGGGAAAGCCGTCGAACCCCGCGGTCATCGTCGACTCGTGCGCGTCGACCATCCCATTGCGGTTGATGTCGCCGCCGAACAGCAGTTCGGGCGTGACACCGCGCACCAGCAAGAGTTCCTCGACCGTCTCCAGCGGGCCGTTCTTGGGGGCATACGGCGGGGTGAGCGACGAGTAATGCTCGATCTCGGCCCCGAATTCGCGCGGTTCATCGTCTTCGTCCAACCAATCCAGAATCGCATCCGCCACCTCGACCGTCATGCCGGGCAGCCCGAGCAGCAGATTGCGGGCATAATGTTCCAAACCGAACAGGTCGCCGTCCTCGTCGTCGAACAGCTCGGAGTCCTCGAAATCCAGATCCGGCAGCAGGAGGCCCTGATCCGCCAGTTCGGTCGCCTGCTGTTCGATCATCATCAGGGTGTTCAGATTGATCTTGCCGGACTCGTCCTGCAAACCGTAGCGAACCTGGCCGTCTCCCCCTTCATGCAGGGGTGGCGACAGGACAGTAAAGCGCCCGATTTCATCCGCCTGCAGCCCTTCCAGCATCAGGATCGCCTGGAATTGGGTGGGGTTGTCCACCAGGCCTCCCAGGGAGAGCTGGCTAAGCCGATCCATCTGCAGGAACGCTCGCGTCCAATCGACTCCCGACGCGGCCAGCATTTCCGCTTGAACTCGCCGGCCACCGATGTGCGTCGATTCGCTGTGGGCCAGCATCAAGCGAGCGAAGGAATAGCAGGCCAAGGCCAGGACGCCGATCACGATCAGCACGATCACCAGGATCACGCCACGGCGGTTGGAAATCGTTCTTGGGGGACGATCCGCCGCCGGTTCGCGGGAGGAGAGCGCGGCGGCAACCGCGGGGGCGGACACCGGATCGGCGCCCTTCCCGCGCGTTTGGCACGATTCTTTCGGTGGCGCCCAGCCGTTCATAACTCCCAATCCTCCAACCACAAATCCTCTTCTTCCTCAAGCGGTTGCGCGGCCGGCAAGCGGACCACCAAACGGTAGGTAAAGTCGGTCCGATCCAGGGTCTCCAATTCGAGCCGGGCGGCTTCTGCCGAATCCCGATCGACGCCGTACATCGGGTCGATTCCGATCGTGATTTCGACGGCGATCGGCAGCCCCCCCAGTTGCAAGCTGTCCCATTCGCCCAACCACTGCAGGCCATCGAAATAACGGAACTCCAAGAAATCGACTTCGGGGGCCAGGACCCGCCCGGCGCTGTCGGCCAGTTCCAATCCGCCCTGCTGGGCTGCCCAAGCGGTCACGGCGCGATCCCATTCGCGGCGAGCCAGTCCGCCCGTAGCTTCTCCCGCGGTCCCCGGCAGCACCGGTCCGCCGTCCCGCGTTTCGAATTGCAGGAAATAGGCCACCGTCTTGACGTCGCTGGGGATGCTCGCCTCCGCCCCCTCCGCACCGATCAGCACCTGATGATACTGATCCACTCGCGGCAAACGACTGGTATCGACCTGCAGCTCATGCGGATTCCCGAACAATCCCGGTTGACTGGTCGGTTCCAGCGCGCCGGCGATATCCAGGTTGTTGGCGGTGGTCAGGCCCAGTCCCAACTCCTCATCGCCGAACAGGTCACCCAGCAGGTCGTCACCCGCTCCCAGCAAGTCGGCCGGATCGGCCTGAGGCAGCCCCGTGACGTCGATCGGCTGGTACAGGATGGCGTTCTTCAAATCCGCCGCGATATGCCGGAGCACCGCCCGAGCCAATTGCGAACGCTCGACATCCGTCCGCCGCAAGTCCAAGGCACGCAGATTCAAATCGATCGCCGTCGTGATCAGGACCATCAGCAGCCCGGTCAGTGCCAGGGCCAACAGCAACTCCAGCAGGGTGACGGCGGAACGGCGGGATTGCGCGGCAGCCATTATCGCCTCCCCACCATTCCCGCGGAAGAAACCGCCGAACTCCGCGTCGTCCCGATGAACTGACTGTCCCAGGGATCCAGTAGCTCGATTTCCTGAGCGGGATCCAGCATCCAACGCGTCAAGGAAAACACGAGGGGGACTTCCCGCGTGATCTCCGCCTGCTGGACATGCACCGTGACTTCCAACAGATCCGTCCCGTTCACGGACGCCACTTCGACGGTGTACGTCCAGCGGGGATCGTGCTCGAAACCCGTGCTGCTGGCCGATTGTGCGGGGAGGATGCCGGCCACAATCGATTCCATCTGGCTTTCCGCCAGCAACTGAGCCACGGTCATCTCCCGCGCCTCTTCCGCATGCCGCGATCCCATGCGGACCAATTCTCCGACGACCGCCAGGCATCCCCCGAGGATGGCGATGGCCAGCGTGACTTCCAACAGCGACAATCCCCTAGGGCATCCCGCCCGCGTTACGCGTCGGTCCGCCAACCTGGCACACGGGTTTCTCCAGCCACCGATCATCGCTCGATCTCCTCCGCGCTCAATAACGGACTGGTACGCCCCAACCCGGTCAGACCACGCAGACTCAATTCCAGGAAGAACCGCTCGTTCGTCAGGATCAAGCGGGCCTCGGTCGCCGTGCCATCGGGATAGAAGACGATCGGCGGATCGGCCGAGTTGCCCTGCGACATGTCCGATTCGATGCCGGTCTGGAGCATCCGGGAATCCATCGGGGTCTCGCCGAAAAAGAATGTGATCCCGTCCGGCAGCTGCAATCCGGAGATCCCCAGCATGGACGGCCGCTGCCGATCGTGCGATTCGATGCGGTTTGCCGCCGCCTCCGGCTCATCCGCAGGCGACTCCAAAATGTCGCCCTCGCTGTACCAGGCCTGCACCTCGTATTGGTCGCTTCCCGATTGGTAGCGAAAGACCTGCATGCGCCCCGTGGACATGGCTTCCAGCCGGGCCCGCGTCCACTGGGCCAAGATCAAATCGGCCGCTTTGCGCAGCCGCTGGTCTTCCATCGGGCCTCGCAGGGCCGGCAACACGATCGCGCCCGCCGCCACCATCACTGCCAGAACCAAGACCAATTCCAGCAGCGTCAAGGCGTGCCGCTGCCGCGCGGCTGCGCGTCGAGCAACCCAGTGGGACCCGTTCGGGTTCGGCACGATGGACCCCCTTCGAGCGGAACACGATTCGGCCTGACGTCACCCCATCAAGCTCGAACCGCCATCCACTTCAACGCGTACTGACCACATCATCCTCGGTGCCGGGCACGCCGTCCGCTCCCCACGACCAGATCCGAAACTGTTCGGGACCCATCAGCTCGTACTGGTAAGGGTTGCCCCACGGATCCGTCGGGATGTCCTTCTGGGAGTACGGGCCTCGCCAACGATTCGGGTTCTGCAAATCGGGTGGAGGCGAGCGCAGGGCTTCCAGACCCTGATTGGTGTCGGGATAGCGGCCCACGTGCAGCCGATACGCATCCAATTGGGTTTCGAACATGCTGATCTGCGAGCGTGCCAGGTCCTCGTAGGCTCCGGTCTGAATACCGGCAACGAAAACGCCGACCATGGACATCAAGATGACCAGGATGGCCAGCACCAACAGAACTTCCATCAGTGTAAAACCGCGCCGACGGCGCCTTCTGTTTCCCATCGTTTGCTCCTCCTTTCGGCCTGCCAAATTAAACCCCGCAACGGCCTGAAAGTTCTCTTGTTACCTCTGCATCGTCGCGCTCATCCTGATCACCGGCATCAGCAAGGCGATCACCACACACAACACAATCACCGCCAGGATCAGCAACATGATCGGTTCGAGCAAGCGGACGGCCAGATCCAGGCGGCGGACAGTTCGCCGCTCCAGCCCGTCCGAAATCTCGACCAACACACTGTCCAACGTGTTGGCTTCTTCCGCGACGGAGATCATTTCGACCACGGTCCGCGGGAAATACTCGCAAGTCGCCAACGGCTTGGCCAGGGACTGCCCCGAGGAGATGTTTTCCGACGCCTTGCCGATCGCATCCGACAGGATCCGGTTCCCGGCCGCCTGGCGGCTGATCTCCAGCGACTTGAGGATCGGTACACCATTGTGCAACAGCGTCCCCAGGACCCGGCAGAACCGGGCGACGGCCAGATTCGTAAAGATCGGTCCCAGCAGGGTCATCCGCAATTTCAGCAGATCCCGCCAGCGCCGCCCGCGTTCGGTCTCCAACTCCCGCCGCAACAGCAGGATGAAGATCACGGCCGCCGCGACCAGCACCAGCACATACTGGCGGGCCAGTTCACTGGACCACAACAGCCAGTCGGTCATGGCCGGCAGTTCGCCCCGATCGCGGAGGACATCGAACATTTCCCCGAACCGAGGCACAAAAAACACGACCAGACCGCCTACGACCAGCAACCCGACCACGGCCAGGAATGCGGGGTAAGCCAACGCACCCACGGTCCGGCTCTTCAAATCCTCCTGCTGGTCGGTAAAGCCGGCGACGCGATCGAGGGCGTCCTCCAGGAAACCGCCTTCGCCCCCCGCCCGCACCATGCTGACGGCCATCTCGTTGAAGACCCGCGGGTATCGGCTCATCGCCTCCGCCAACGTCGCTCCGTCCTCCACGCGCCGAGCCACGTCGTCCAGCACCTCTTGCAAGCGGACATTCGAGGTCTGGTCGCGGATCACGCGAATCGATCGCAACAAGGGAACCCCACTGCGCAACAGGGCCGACAACTGGCCGTAGGTCGTGGCCATCAACTGGCCCCCCACCCGTTTGCGGCTGAGCGGGTGAGCTTTGAGTTTGGCCGCAGCCACCTCGATCGGAAACAGCGACTTGCCCGACAGCTGCGCAATCACCTCCCGCTCGGAGGCCGCGGCCAGCATTCCGGTGACCTTCGTGCCGCGAGGATCGCGTGCGGTATAAACAAAGTCAGGCATGATGCGACGGCTATGCGGTTAGAGGATCAGGAACTGCCCGAGGCTCCACCAATTCACCCGACGAGAGCACCACCTCGCGGTCGCCCTTCGTCACGCGAACCACCTCTTCCACCGAAGTACTGCCAGCCAAAGCCTTGCTCCAACCATCGCGGCGCAAGGTGGCCATGCCGTTGCGAATCGCCGCTTTCTTGATTTCCCACGTGCTGGCATTGTCATGCGCCAGATGCCGGACCTCGTCCGTCGTGACCATCAATTCGTAAATCCCCATCCGACCGCGATAGCCCAGCTGGCGGCATTTCCGGCATCCGACGGCCCGATACAAGGGACGATCGGCCAGTTCGTGAAGGGGGAAATCCGCTGGCAAATCATCCGCGTGCGGACGATAGGCCTCGCGACAATCCGGACAAAGCCGCCGTACCAGCCGCTGCGCCATCACCGCTTCGACCGTGCTGGACACCAAAAACGGCTCCACTCCCATGTCCACCAAACGGGTATAAGCGCCCGCCGAATCGTTGGTGTGCAAGGTGCTGAACACCAAATGCCCCGTCAAGGAGGCCTGAATCGCATTCTCCGCCGTCTCCAAATCGCGGACCTCACCGATCAGAACCACATCCGGGTCGTGACGCAACACGCTGCGCAACGAATGCGCAAAGGTCAGGCCGATCTTGGAATGGATCTGAATCTGATTGATCCCCTCCAATTGATACTCGACCGGATCCTCCGCCGTGATGATCTTGATGTTCGGCCGGTTGATCTCCAGAAGGGAACTGTACAGGGTCGTGGTCTTGCCGGAACCCGTCGGGCCGGTCACCAGAATGATCCCGTGCGGCAATTCGATCAACTGGCGGTACACGCGGTAGGCGCCGGGCTCCATCCCCAAACCCTGCAGGTCGAAGACCATCGCGCTCTTGTCCAAGATACGCAGGACAATGCCCTCGCCATGAATCATGGGGATCACCGAAACGCGGACATCGATCTCGCGGCCCCGGACCTTCAATTTGATGCGACCATCCTGGGGCAAACGCTTCTCGGCAATATTCATGTGAGCCATGATCTTCAGACGGCTGACGATCGCGGCTTCGAATCGGTAGATCTCGGGAGGCACCGGCTGGGTCTGCAGCATGCCGTCGATCCGATAACGGATGACCAGACCCGAAGGCTGCGACTCGACATGCACGTCACTGGCCCGGGATTCGATCGCTTCCAGCAGGATTTCGTTGACCAGCCGGATCACCGAAGCTTCCTGGGCCATTTCGGACAACTCGGAACCGTCCAGTTCCAGGTCTTCCAGCAACTCGACCCCGTTCTCCACCTCCGTCTGGGCGATCAGGCCGTCGACCGTCTCGCCCCCCACCCCCAAATGCTTCTTGATCAGCTTGGCGATTTCCCCACGGGCGGCCAGGACGGGCGTCACGGTCAGCCCGGTGGCGGCGCTGACCTCGTCGATGGGATACAGATCGAACGGGTCGCTGGTCGCCACGACCAGCGTCCCGTTCTTGCGCTGGATGGGGAACAGGGACTGGCGATAGATCAAGCGCTGCGGGAAATCCTTCAGGGCCCCGCCCAGATCGTCCTCCTCCAGGGCGTTCAGATCGACGAAGTCCAAACCGACCGCTTGGCCGATGGTGCGGAGGGCATCCTCTTCGCCCACGAAGCCCAGCTCGATTACGGCATCCAGCACCGAATCGGCCTCGTGCTCACGCGCCGTCTGCAACTGGCGCGGCTCCAACTGCCCGCTTTTCACCAGGATTTCGCCCGCATCCATCCCGTCTGCCTTACTCTTTCTACCGCGATCCGCGGTACAAAACGCCCCACCCTGACATTGTACCTTACCGAGGTCAACGAGGTTTTCCTTTTCGCCAGTGGCAATTTCCTTCAGGTGGCGTGGCGGCGCCAGGCGACTTGCCCGCCACCCGAAAAACCGGATGAAATGGCGTGCCCGACGCCGGAACCCACTCGAATAGCACAACGCCTAGTTCGCGCCAGGGGGCCCCACACGCCGGGGTCGGGCTCACGGTCGCCCTCGTCCACGCCCTCGTTCGCGTGCGTCGGAGTCGCCCTCTTCGCCCTCGGAACCACCCCATTGTCTGCCTCCCATCATGCCCGCACCCCACTGCTGCTGTCGCGGCAGTTCAAATGGCTCCCCCACCAGTTCCTTGTACTGAGCGCGCTTCGCGGGGGGCAGTTCCTGCAGCAGCATCTCCAGGGCCTGCGTCCGCAAGGCATTGATCCGCTGCCGGATCTGGGCCTCGAGTTGTTCCGCGCGCTCCCGCAGCTGTTCTTGTTCTTCGTCCGTCAGTTCCAGTTGCTCGGCGATCGGCCCGCTCAGCAGCCCGCGCATCGCGCCGCCCCGCATCTGCATTTGGTTGGAAATCTGCCCCAAACGTTTCTGCTGATGCGGCAGGAGCGTTTTCTCCACCGCCGCCTCGGCATCCGCACGGACATCTTCGATCAACTCACGGATGGCCTCCGCACGCTGGTCACGCGGCACATCCTGCATCTGACCGAACGCCTCGCGCATCTCCGTTCGCATCCGCTCGACCGCCGCCTGAAGTTCATCAATTTGAGGGGGGATCA
>SLEY01000655.1 GCA_007124535.1 Planctomycetaceae bacterium | reverse complement strand
TGCAGGACCGGTGGGGGGCGGAATGCGGTGGCGTGGGCGCGTAGTTGCCAAACCTGGACTCCACCGGTGCAGGACCGGTGGGGGGCCGAATGCGGTGGCGTGGTGCGCGGTAGTAGTTGCCAAACCTGGCCTCCACCGGTGCAGGACCGGTGGGGGGCGGAGTGCGGTGGTGTGGGCGCGCGCGTAGTTGCCAAACCTGGACTCCACCGGTGCAGGACCGGTGGGGAAACGTATGCCAAACCTGGACTCCACCGGTGCGGGACCGGTGGGGACAGGAATGGCTGGAAAATACGGTGTGCCCGGAGAGGGTCCGACCCGTTTTTTGATGGAGATTGGGTCGATTCATCGCGCTTCCTCACTCGAAACGGTTCCTGATTGTCGCTATTGCAAATCCCTCAGCAAACCTTCCTTCCGCTCGGCTTCCGTCCGTTCGATCAACCGTTGCTGGTCCTCGATCAACTGGCGGACGATTTCCAGCAGTTCGCTGAAGGTTTCCAGATCCAGCATCTGCTGGAGCACTTCTTCCAATTCGGCCAGGATCCGATCGACCTGGGCCAATGCGTCCGTGGCCTCGTCGCGCGCCACCTCGGGCTCGAACCGGCCGCCGTCCAGCGCCTCCGTCAACGCCGCCTCCAACTGCTCGACCAACGCCTCCAACTCGGGGAACCGCCGCTCGCCGATCTCCTGCAGCGGATCGCTGATCCAATCCTTCAGCCGCTGCATGCGATCTTCGGTATCGACCCGGTTGTTGATCAGTTCCTGGCGGACGTCGGCGAACGAGGCGGCGACGCCCAACACCTCGTGCATCGACTTCCGCGTCTGCTGCAAAGCCTGCTGGCTGCGCAACAGCCGCAGTGCCTGCCGTCGCTCGGCGACCGTCTCCGCATCGGGCGCCGACTCCTGCTCGCCCGGCGCGTCCTCATCCCACTCCAAACCGCCGCTGGGGACGGGGTAGCGCACGCGGTTCAAATCGTCCCGCGCCTGCCTCATCTCGCCCACAATCAATTCGAAGCGGCGGCGCAGGCCGATCTCCCGCGATTCCAGCATGGACAACAGCACGTCCGGAGTCACCACGTCCAGCTGATACCGGTCGCCGCTGCCCACATTGGGGCCGCCGTTCAAATCGTAGCGGTCCGCCGCCCGGACGACCAGCGACAACGCATCGCCGGGCCGCAAGGCGAACGGGTTGCTCGATCGCGAACGCAACTCGCGGAAATCCAAGGCACTGTCCGCCCGGCCCCCCGAGCCCAAGGCGAACTCCCGCTGATCGTGGAACCGTTCCCCCGCCGTCTCCTCCGCCTCGCCCCGCGCGACCTCCCATTCGAACCAGGCACGATCCACCGCATAGTCGTCCTGGATCGTGCCCGCGATCGGCACGATCACATCCGGCGTCACCGCCGAGCCGATCCCCTGTAAACTGACGGTCACCTGCGGCGGCTCGTCGACCACGGCCGAAATGAACATGCGATACGGCCGCTCGCTGACCACCCGGTCGGTGTCGTACAGGGTCACATCCAAGGTCAGATTCCCGTCCAGCGACGGCACATGGTACTCGAATTCGCGGTCATCCCGGCCGGAGCCGCCGACGGGCAGCACGACCTGCTGGCCGCTTTCCGGATGGAACAGCTCGACGCGTTCCAGCGGCTTATTCGCCCGCGCGCGGATCGTCAGTTCGGTCCCCCGGGGCAATTCGGTGGCCGGAGTCACCGGCACGGTGCGGGGCAGCCACAGCGACAGCGATTCGTCCACCAGATAGTCCGGGAAGCGGCAATCGGCTTCGGCCGCCACGATCGTGGGCGGATCGACGACCTCCAGCGTATAGTCGCGGACGCGGTTGTCGTAGCCCACCACATCGAAGCGAACGTTGGACAGGATCCCGTGGAAGGGGCGTCCCTGAAAGGCGTACTCCTGATACTGGCCGCGGGTGCGCCGCATCCGGTTCATCACCACCCGTCCCCGTTCGCCGTCGCCGGTCCAGTAGTGCAGCGTGCACAGTTCGGGAACCACGGCGGCTCCCAGATCGGCCCGTGCCCGCACACGGACGTTCGACCCGCGGGCGACCTTGACCCGGCGATCCGGTCCGAAGTCGATCTGCGGCAAATCGCCGGTCCGTTCCAGGTCCTCGCTGCCCAGCAGTTCGATGCCCACCACTTCGATCCGCGCCTGCCGCGGCCAGGGCTGATCGGCCAGCAGATACAGCCGCTGGAACGACAGGGCCAGGGCGTGCGGGCTGACGGCGTAGAACAGGACCACGGTGGCCAGCATCCCGGCCGCGCCCAGCAGGCTGCGGACCAGCGGGGTCCGGCGGAAAATCCGTCCCAACCGGACCTGGTCCGTGCCCGCTTGAGCCTGCTCGGCCGTACGGTCCAGCATGGAATCATCGTAACGTTCCGCACGGCCCGTGGCTCCTCGCAGTTCGACGGCCGTGACCAGGGCGTCGCGAAAGGCGGGAAAGCGGCGTTCGATCAGCAGGGCCAGACTGCGGTTGGACAACGGGACCAGCATGCGGCGGAGCACCCAACTGTAGAGGATCCAGGCCAGCACGG
>SLEY01000533.1 GCA_007124535.1 Planctomycetaceae bacterium | reverse complement strand
TGGGTCCGAACAGCACTTCGTTGGCCGGCCGGCCGCCCACGTCGGCCAACGCATACCCGCTGAGCGTGGTGAACGAACGATTGACCCATTGGATCGCGCCATGAGCATCCAGAATCAGCACGGCATTGGTCGCGTGGGCGGCGACCAGGGAGAGGGTTTCCAGGTCGGTGCGATCGGCGCCCACCTCGGGCATCGCCGGCGCCGCCCCGCGCGCGGCGCCAAGGGCCTCCACGGCTTGCTGGCCCCGTTGTTGGGCCAATCGAACCGCTTTTTCGGGGGAGGAGGCCGCCAGCAATTCTCCCCAGTGCCGCCGCTCGTTTTCCGGCGGGATACGCCAATCGGAACCCGTCGCTTGGGCCAAACGCAGGCACGCGGTGGGACCGGGAAGCTCTTGAAACTCGCACCGCCACAACAAACGGCCAGCTTGACGCACCTTCTCCCCATCCGGAAGATCCGCCCGGGACGAATCCTCCCGACTGCCTGCCGGCTCCCCACGACCAACCACCCGCACTTGGATATGGCACGGCGACACGGTATTACCCAATTCGAACCGCACTCGGGCCGGACCGTGGCGCCCAACAAACCAGCGGCACGCCTCGCGAACCGCCCGAGCCAAGTCCCGCTGTTGCCGAGCCGACAGCCCCGCCAAAACGGCAAATAACCGGGCACGTCGCCCCATCGCCCGGGCCTGAGCAGGTCGCTCGCAGGCGAGTTCGACCAACAGAAATGTTTCCGCAGGCGAGCGAGAGGAAGGAACGGTCGGAGACATCGGCACGAACTCAACGATCACGGGGCGCGAAACGCGGGCCTCCATCATCGGAAACCCGAAAATATTAAACAAGGGGCAAGCGGCGTGCCAACCCCCCTCGCCGACCCCACGAAGGCGTCGCGTCAAAAAAAGTTGACGATTTCTTCGTGGGGCTGGAGTGATTATGTAGCCCAGTCCCCCCACACTTAGTCCCCTACACTTAGTCCCCTACACTTAGTCCCCCTACACTTAGTCCCCTACACTTAGCCCCACTTCAATCCCCCGGCTGTTCGACTGAGTGTAATCGACTGAGGCAACTCACAGGGAATAATGTACCCGGAGGGCTGTGGTCATCAGGTTTCGGCGGGGTCAGGAGACCCTCGCCGAACGATAACGAGGTACATTATTCCCTGCGAGTTGCCTAAGAACGGCTGTACTGCCAAAATGGCATCCAATTGACCTTGGCACGTCGTTTGCGTGACAAGTTGGCATTCCAACCCCCGCACCCTTCAACCCGGAGCGTCCGCAAGGCACGGGATCCTGTATAGGGAGAATAAAAATGCCCCGCATTCTGGTGGTCGATGATGAGCCGGCGGATCTCCATCTGGTCCGCCGTGCTTTGGAAAAGCAAGATCATGAGGTGCTGACGGCCGAAAACGCGCAGGAGGGACTCCAGGGCTTGCGGCAACAACGCCCCGACGTGGTGGTGCTGGACATCATGCTGCCGGACATGAGTGGTTTGGATCTGCTGAAGAAGATCCAAGGGATCGATGACCGGTTGCCGGTGGTGTTTGTGACGTCCAGCAGCGACAGCGGCACGGCGATTCAGGCCATGAAATTAGGAGCGTTGGACTATCTGGTGAAACCGATCAATGTGGCGGAGCTACGTCAGATCGTCTCGCGGGCGGTGGAGATCCGCCGTTTGCACGACAAGCCGGTCCAAATCAATCTCGATACGGCCGCCCCGGACAGCGACTCGATCATCGGCCGTTGCGGGGCGATGCAGGAGGTGTACAAGGCGATCGGGATTGTGGCCGGTCAGGACGTCACCGTGCTGATTCGGGGCGAGAGCGGTACGGGCAAGGAGTTGGTCGCCCGGGCGCTTTACCAATACAGCGACCGGATGCAGGGGCCGTTCCTGGCGGTGAATTGTGCGGCGATCCCGGAGACGTTATTGGAGAGCGAATTATTCGGTCACGAGCGGGGCGCGTTTACCGGGGCGGATCGCAAGCGGATTGGCAAGTTCGAGCAGTGTGACGGGGGCACCTTGTTTCTGGACGAGATTGGGGACATGTCGCCCGTGTTGCAGAGCAAGCTGCTGCGGGTCCTGCAGGACAAGCGTTTTGAGCGGGTGGGTGGCAACGCGACGATCGCGACGGACGTGCGATTGATTGCCGCGACGAATCGCAATTTGGAGAAGATGGTGGCGGAGGAGGAGTTCCGGGCGGATTTGTACTATCGATTGAACGGGTTCACGATCCATTTGCCGCCCTTGCGCGAGCGGGGCGAGGATCTGCAGTTGCTGGTCGAACACTTCCGCCGGCTGGGTAACCGCGAGTTGCACAAGCAGGTGCGGGAGGTTTCGCCGGAAGCCCACCGTTTGCTGCGGGAATATCCCTGGCCGGGCAATATTCGCGAGCTTCAGAACGCGATCCGTCAGGCGTTATTGAAGACGAGTGGTCCGGTGCTGCTGCCGGATTTTTTGCCGGATTTCTTGCTCCGGCGTTCGGGCGCCTCGAGCTGGCCCGGTCAACCGGCAGGCGAGGGGCGAATCGAGCGGCTGATCGACCAGCGGCTGCAAACCGATTCGTGCCAGCTGTATGACGAGGTGCTCGGTGTGGTCGAGCATCGTCTGGTCGAGCGGCTGCTGGAGCATGTGCAGGGGGACGTGGCCGAGGCGCGGCGACGTCTGGGGGTGGGGCCCGGCGACGTGCGTTCGCCGGCGGCTCGCCGGCTGCTGGAGCTGCCGCCCCGGGCTCCCACCACGGCGGGCGAATCGCCGATCGGCCCGGGGATGACGTTGGAGCAAATCGAGCGGGAGGCGATTCGCCAGGCCTTGGAGCGGGCCGGAGGTTGCCGCAAGGAGGCGGCGCGGGCCTTGGGGATCAGTGTCCGCACGATGCAGCGGCGGGTCAAGGAACTGGGCTGATTCTGCCGCCGGCCGATGCCAAAGTGGCGCTCGAAATGCCATTTTTTCGCCACCCGGATGTCAGTTGATCACCGGCGTGTTGCGATGCTACCCCCCTTTCGCCCGATTCGCGCGACTCGCCGCTGCTTCCCAGTCGGGATCCGGCCGTGTCCTGCCGGGATTCTCTTGTTTGGCACGCAACTTGCACGAGGAAGAACGTAGACGAATCAACCTTCCCGGGCCACCGGGAGAATCGGAACCGACAAGCCACGTTGGATCATTGATCAATTGACGAAAGGAGGAGGGACATGTTTGCGACACGATGGGAACCGTTGGCGGAGATGAACCGGTTGCGCAACGAGATGGACCGGCTGTTCGGCCGCTGGGGCCGGATGGAGCCGCGGCCGCTGGCCAGCACCGGTTATCCGCCGCTGAACCTGTGGGAAGATGACGAGCATTTGTATGTGGAAGCCGAGTTGCCGGGGTTCGACTTGGAGGGGCTGGAGATCTATGTGACCGGCGGCCGGCAGCTGTCCTTGCGGGGCGAGCGGCGTTCGCCGGAGTTGAAAGGGGGCACGTGGCATCGCCAGGAGCGGGCCTTTGGATCGTTCAGCCGTACGCTCGAGTTGCCCAGTTCGGTGGATAGCGACCAGGTTTCGGCCGAGTTCCGCCACGGGGTGCTGACCGTCACGTTGCCGAAGAGCGAGGAAGTCAAGCCCCGGCGGATCGAGGTCAAGGCCGATTCGGCTTGATCCCCGGCCGGACCACCCGGCGTGGGAGCGTAGTGAACCCCAAGTGGAACGTACACAAAGGATAAGGAGCGCAAATCATGACGACCACCACCATGACCAAGAGCCAGACGGGCGAAGTGGCGGGTGCGGAAAACACCTTCCAGGCCACCTTCATGCCCCGTTTCGACATCTGGGAGACGGAAGAAGAACTGCTGTTGTACGGCGATCTGCCGGGCGTCAGCCCCGACAACCTGGATATCCGTTTCGAGAACAAGGAGCTGACGATTCACGGCCGCGTCGAAGCTCGCCATGAGGGCATCGAGTTCCTCTACGGCGAGTACGGTGTGGGAGATTTCCACCGGAGCTTTGCCATCGGCGAAGCGATCGACACCGAGCGGATCAGTGCGGAGCTGCACCAGGGCGTGCTGATCTTGCACTTGCCGAAGTCCGAGAAGGCCAAGCCGCGGCGGATCACGGTCAAAGGGGCCTGAGTTCCGCTGCCCGCCGCCCCGGCGGATCTTGGTTCCGGCCGGCGGCGAACCGGTTGCCTTGATCGCAGGCTCGGGACGCCGCTGGACCGTTTTGGAAATTGGTTCGAAAGTTCAAAGGAGGTGAGTTATGTTCGGGAGCTTGACACCTTGGAAGAAAAGGAATCCTGAGCGGACGGACGTCTCTCGCGCGCATGCTCACCCGTTGACCGATCTGCGCCAGCAGTTCGATCAGCTGTGGGAGCGCATGGTTTCCGATTTCGGATCGCTCGGCCGGTTGGACGAGCCGGGCTGGCTCTCGCCCCGCATCGATCTTGCGGACGAAGAGGATCGGTACGTGCTGCGTGCGGAAGTCCCCGGTTTCGAGCCGGAGGATTTCGACGTCAAACTCAGTGGCAATGTGCTGACCATCCGGGCCGAGCACCGGGAGGATCCGCGGCAGGGCAATGGCGGTTTCCACCGCTATGGCAGTTTCCAAGAATCCTTTACGCTGCCCCGGGGCGTCCAGGAAGAGCAGATCGACGCCCAGTATCACAGCGGCGTTCTGGAAGTCCGCCTGCCCAAAGCGGCAGATGCCTCCGCTCGACGGATCGAGGTCAAATCCAGCTGAGGACGGAAGGGAACCCCAGACAGCGTGAGCATCTGTTACCGGCGTCCCCGCTCGCCCCTCGCGCGAGCCGGGGCGCCGGTTGCCGCGCCGCCCCGGCCTGGCGGATCGGCATCCATCCGGAGACCTTTCCCCCACGTCCCCCCCGCGAGGCGAGCGCGGCGGGGAAATCACCAGCGGTCCCGCGCGCTGGACGCAGGAGGAGAGAACGATGCAAGGCGAAAAGATCATCGGTATCGATCTGGGAACCACGAACTCCGTGGTCGCCGTCGTCGAGGGCGGGCAGGCGAAAGTGATCCCCAATCCCGAGGGAAATCGGCTCACGCCCAGCGTCGTCGCCTTCACCACCCGGGCTGAAAATCTGGTCGGCGAGCCCGCCAAGCGCCAGGCGGTGACCAATCCGGAACGTACGGTCCACTCCATCAAACGCTTCATGGGCCGGCGGCAGCACGAGGTGCAAGCGGAAGAGAAACTGGTCGCTTACCCCCTGGCAGGCGGACCTCGGGATTATGTCCAAGTCCAAATCGGCGAACAACGCTATCCGCCCCAGGAAATCGCCGCCAAAATCGTCCGCAAGCTGAAGGAGGCCGCCGAAGCCTATCTGGGCCATAAGGTCAATCAGGCCGTCATCACCGTGCCTGCCTACTTCAACGATGCCCAACGGCAGGCCACCAAAGACGCCGGCCAAATCGCCGGATTGGACGTCGCCCGCATCATCAACGAACCTACCGCCGCCGCCATGGCCTACGGGCTGGAACGGAAAAAAGATGAAAAAGTCGTGGTCTTCGACCTCGGCGGCGGGACCTTCGATGTCTCCATCCTGGAAGTCAGTGGGGCCGATGACGATGCCAAAATCTTCCAAGTCCTCAGCACCAGCGGCGATACGCACCTGGGCGGCGATGACTTCGACACAATACTCGTCCACCACGTCGCCCACGAATTCCAAGGCCAGCAGGGAATCGACCTGAAACAGGACACCATGGCCCTCCAACGACTGCAAGAAGCCTGCGAAAAAGCCAAAATCGAACTCAGTAGCATGCCCCAAACCGAGATCCACTTGCCCTTCATCACCGCCGATGCCCACGGACCCAAACACCTGCAAACCACCCTGACACGGGCCCAGTTCGAAACGTGGATCGACCCCTTCCTGACCCGAATCAAAAAACCGATCGACCAGGCCCTGCAAGACGCCCAACTGGAGCCCTCGGATATCGACCAGATCGTCTTCGTGGGCGGTTCCACCCGCATCCCCCGGGTGGAACAGTTCGTGCAGGACTATTTCGGCAAACCACCGCACAAAGGCGTCCATCCCGACGAAGTGGTCGCCATCGGAGCCGCCATCCAAGGCAGCGTCTTGGCCGGCGAACGCCAAGATGTGCTCCTGCTGGACGTGACCCCCCTCTCGCTGGGAATCGAGACCGAAGGCGGAATCTTCACCAAATTGGTCGAACGCAATACGACCATCCCCTGCGAGCGAAAACAGGTCTTCAGTACGGCCGAAGATAACCAGACCGCCGTCACCGTGCAGGTCTACCAAGGAGAACGACCGATCGCCCGCGACAACCGTCTGCTGGACCAGTTCCATCTGGAAGGACTCCCCCCGGCGCCCCGAGGATTGCCGCAGATCGAAGTCAAATTCGATCTGGACGCCGATGGGATCCTCAACGTCTCCGCCCAAGACCTGGGCACCAACAAACAAGCCTCGGTGCGGATCGAACAGTCGGCCGGCTTGAACGAACAAGAGATCCGCCGCAGGCAACGCGAGGCCCAGCAGCATGCGGAACAGGACAAACAACGCCGCGAATTGGCCGAAACTCGCAACCAGGGCGAACAACTCTGCTACCAACTGACAAAACGAATGAAGGAACACCAGGACAAGCTCACGCCGGCCGATCGAGAGCCACTCGAAGGAGCCATCCGCCAAGTGCGGGCGGCGGCTGGGAGCGAGGATCTTGACTCGCTCCGCTCGGCGATCCAGAATCTCGAACAGGCTTCGCACGCCTTCAGCCGGTCAATGTACCAGGGAGCCCGGGCCGCGCCGAACGGTTCCGGACCCGCAGGCCACTACGGAAAAAGCCGCTCGACCGAGGAGGACGCGGTCGACGCCCCGTTCGAAGTGAAACATTGACCGATTCGGAAACCCACGGCATCCAGGTCACGCTGGAAATCTTTCCCGTCTGCGAGTATCCTGGTAGGATAGTACGAGGTTTTGGAGAGGGGAGACAAGTAACATGACCCACAGATGCCCAACCGACTCAAGTGCTTCCGTACCGTGGTACGCCAGTCGGCCAGATTGGCGACCCGCTCAGGGGACGATATTTCTGGCCGTTTTGGTGGCGATCGGTGGCATGGGAGCCGTGGCCTCTTCGGGCTGGGCCGAAGGCACGGAGCCGGTGCCGATGAAGGTCTTGCGCTATGCGCGGCACGTAATCGCTCGACATGACACCACTGGAGATGGGAGATTGAGCCCCGAGGAGTGGGAGAATCTGGAGGGTGTCCCCGCGTCGGCGGATCGGGATGGCGACGGGTACCTGACGGCCGACGATTTGGCGGCCTACCTGGCCCAGTATGGAGCGCGTCGCCGGATTCGGCTGATGCCGGCCACGGTGGACGGAGCCATCCGGTTGCCTTCGTTATTGCACGCCGGCGATTGGGACCCCGATTCGGAACCGGGATTGGGGGGGGAAACGCCGGCTTGGGACGAGCCACCGGCGGAACCGGACATTCCTGACGAAGAGCGCGGTGGGGCTCGCCGCTTTACGGCATCCTCCGGGCGGTTGCCCTCGGGTCTACCGCGGTGGTTCATCGAGCGTGATTTGGACGGGGACGGCCAAGTCACGTTAGCCGAGTTTGCACCGACCGGTTCGCCTGCGGCGATCGAGCAGTTCCGTGCCTACGACCGGGATGGGGACGGCGTGATCACGGCTCGCGAGGCGTTGCTGGGCCCGGCGCCGACCGACCGCCGAAGATCTGCCCGCCGCTCCCCGGCAACGGAGGAGCGTCCGGCAACCGCACGCCCCAGCCCGGAGGCCATCGCTCCGGAAGTCCAGGACGATCCGGTCGAGGAAACGGACGAAGACGAAGACGCAGACGAAGACGTCGCGGAGGCCGCAGAAACGCAAGACTCCTCTGAGACGAGCCGACGTCGGCGACGATAAGCGGTCCGGGCATGAGGAAGCCGGGCCAAATGCGTTTGCGCTAGGGTTCTGGCGATCCGGTGCGTTTTCGAATCACCGACTCGCACCGTTCGGCGTTCGGCGCGGGTCTCCCACGCCCCCGAAACATAGCTTGCCCGAGGACGAATCCCCACCCCCCCACCTAACCACAATGGGAGATTGCTGATCATGAGCCGCTATCGCACCGTATCGATTGCCTGGGTGGCCTTGGCACTGGCGGCCCCGACCGTTGCGGCACCGGCCGCCGCGCAACCGCGGCACACGGAGGTCGCGATCGACGGCGACCAATTCCGGATCAACGGGCGCCTGACCTACGAGGGCGTCACTTGGTCCCCCGACGGCGAGGACACCGAGTACCGGATCGAGGGTTTGCTCTTGAATGCCCGGCTGGTCCAGGGAATCTTCGACGATCTCAATCCGGACACCCGCGATCGCTGGCGGTATCCGGACACCGGCCGATGGGACCCGGACCGCAATACGCAGGGCTACCTCGATGCCATGTCCAGCTGGTACGAACACGGACTTCGCTGCTTTGTGATCAATCTGCAAGGCGGCAGCCCGGAGGGCTATTCGCGCGAGCAGCCCTGGCATAATTCGGCACTGCGATCCGACGGCTCGCTCCGCGACGACTATAGGAACCGTCTGGAGCGGATTCTGGACCGGGCCGACCAACTGGGGATGGTCCCCATGCTGGGCATCTATTACTTCGGTCAGGACGGGCGGCTGGAAGACGAGGCGGCGGTGATCCGCGGCGTGGAGAACACCGTCAACTGGGTGCTGGACCGGGGCTACCGGAATGTGCTGATCGAGATCAACAACGAGTGCAACGTCCGCTACGACCACGCCATCCTCCAGCCGCCCCGCGTTCACGAATTGATCGAACTGGCGCAAGGGATCACCCGAAACGGTCGGCGTCTGTACGTGGGAACCAGCTATGGCGGCGGCACGGTTCCCCGCGAGAACGTGGTCAAGGTTTCGGACTTCATCCTCCTGCACGGCAACGGCGTGCGGGATCCGCAACGGATGGAGCAGATGATCCATGCGGTCCGCCAGATGGAGGTCTACCGCGGCCAGCCGATCATCAACAACGAGGACGATCAACCGTGGCGCGTGGCGGCTCAGGGCTTCGGCCACACGGGCAACAACTTCGTGACGTGCGTCAAGAACTACGCCTCCTGGGGTTATTTCGACTTCCGCCTGAACGAGGAACTGGGCGACTTCAATCAAGGTTTTCAGACGGTACCGGCCAATTGGCAGATCAGCTCGGACCGCAAACGCGCGTTTTTCGATTTGATGGCCCAGATGACCGCCAGTCCCGGCACACCGCGGCTGGAGTTGGTGCTGCCCGAGAGCGGCGTGATGCGCGCTGGGGACGAGATCCAGCTGCAAGTGCAGATCGACAACCAGTGGGATGCGGCGCCGATCGAGCGGATCGAGCTGCTGGTCAACCAGGCCGTGGTGGCCGAGGCGAAGCAAGCCCCGTATACGTTCCGTCTGGAAGGACTGCCGGTCGGCCAGCCCATGGCGCGAGCGCGGGCGACGTATCATCGTCAAGGGAGAGAAGTGATCGTCGAATCGCCTTACCGAACCCTCAGGGTGTTGGAAGAGCCCGATCGGGTGTTCGTGCCGGACCAGCCGGGCCGGATGGCGGTGCGCGCCGCGGACTTCTACAGCATGACCGCCGGGACCAGGCACCAGTGGGTGAAGACCGATCATGCCGGAGCCTCCGGGCCGGTGATGCAGGCCCTGCCCGCCGTGCAGCAGATCCTGGGGCCGGATCGCGCCAGCCCGCGGATGGACTACCACCTCCGGTTCGACGAGCCGGGCAGGTACTACGTCTGGGTGCGCGGACGGGCCGACAGCGGTGACGAGGATTCGGTCCACGTCGGACTGAATGGCGTCGCTCCGCCCAGTGCCCAGCACGTGTACCCGTTTGAGCCGTTCAAGCAATGGGTCTGGACGAACACGAACCGCCAGGGGGCACGGGTCGTGCTGGAAGTAAATCGGCCGGGCGTGCATACGGTCAACGTGTGGATGCGCGAGGACGGGTTCCTGCTGGACCGTCT
>SLEY01000239.1 GCA_007124535.1 Planctomycetaceae bacterium | reverse complement strand
GCGCGACAAGCGATGCCCACACTTGGCAGCAACCGCTTCGATTGCCGCCAGTCGCTGTTCCAACACCCGCTCGCGGATCTCATTCCAACGCTCGGCACTCACAAACACCACGTGCAAATTGTACCAATACTCCCCGTGCGCGCTGAACGACGGTAGGGAGAGGTCGACGTGCGAATACGACTTCTGAAACCGCATTAGTCTCTGCTGGACGTTCGGATCTGCCATCCGATGATGGCCCAATTGATCGGACACGTATTGCTCGACCACGCTTCGCGTCGCGGCGCCGACGCCCCGCAGGCAGTAATTCCGCTGAAACGCCTTGGGAACATGTTCGCGGATGGCGTGCTGGAAGCGGCCTTTGACCGAGCGAAGCAACGCCTCGGGCCGCACGTGTGGCTTGGTGCTCACGAAAAACTGGCTCGCCTCGCCCGTCGTCAAGCGATGCTTGAGCACGCGCACCCCGTCCGGTTCCGTGGCCTGCTGCAGCGCCGTGAGCCACCGACTGTCCGGAACCGGCTCCGCCCGCCAGAAAACGGTTAGACCCCAGTTCAGCTCGTAAGCCGGCGTCGTGTTTTCGGAAGTGTAGATCGGTGACATGGGTTTCGCCCTGTCGTTGGACGGTGAGAATCTGAAAGATTGTATGATCTTAGTATACCAAACCGCGCTTGGATTGGTTCAGGGCCTGTGGTTGTCAAACCGCGCTTCCACCGGTGCAGGACCGGTGGGGTGCGGAAGGTGAGGTGTCGTGGGGTTCGAGGCCGCGGTGGTTGTCAAACCGCGCTTCCACCGGCACGGGGCCGGTGGGGTGCGGGAGGTGGCGTGTCGTGCGGTGCGGGAGGGAACAGAGGACAGAAAAACAGAGGACAGAGTACGGAGAGGCAGAGATCGTTATTGAGGACGACTGGGTCGCCACAACGAACACGAACACAACAACCGAAAACCGATGCTGTCGGTGTGGTCCGACGGAAGGGTGTCGTCGCGGCACGCTGACCGACAGTCGTCGGCGTTGTCGAACCACGAGCCCCCACGCAAAACACGAGAAGACCCGGCGTCTGGGCCGGGCGGGTCTTGTGCCGGTTCATGGCCGAACATCTTTGCTAGCCGTTGATAGTATTCCGAATCGTACCAGTCGTCGCACCATTCGCAGACATTACCGTGCAGGTCGTACAGCCCCCAGGCGTTCTCCGCGTAACTCCGCACTGCCGACGTTCGCCCCAGATACGGGCCTTTGTCCGCTGTGCGGGGATACGGAAACTCTCCATCAAAGTTCGCCTGCCGGGAGGTCAGCGAGTCGCCGACGTGAAAAAAATCCCGCGGCGCGTCGCGACCGGCCCGGCATGCGTATTCCCATTGTGCTTCGTTCGGCAGGCTGCCACCGATCCAATGAGCGAAAACCCAAGCGTCGTACCAACTGACGAAAATCACGGGCGAATCGGGCTGTGCGGCGTATTTCGCGAATTGTTCCGCGTATGCGGTTTCGTGCTCGGGATCGTACAAGGCATACTGCGAGCGTGTTACCGGGGTGGTCTGCAGCAGGAACGGCGAGACGATGACGCGATGGCGAGGACGTTCGTCGTCGTACGGATAGCCACCATCACGCCTAAGTTCGTCAGCCGCTTCTTCGTCCGTGCCCATCCAGAACGGCTGGTGGTCGATGCCCGCCTGCTCGGGCGGACAGCGGACGAAGTGGCGCTGGCGGCTGGAGCGCGCGGCGGCTTCTTGCTCGGTCAGCAACCCCAGCTGGACCAGCGTGGCTTCGGGCACCAGTTGCTGAGCGACGGGGTTTCCCGCACGAAGCAACTGCCTGAATTCGTTTTGGAAATCATCCAGCACCTGCCGGCCACCGGCGACGGATTCCAATCGGGACCAGGCGCGGTACATCAGTTCACCGGCCCGCGGACCTTCGCCCGCTTGGGGCCGCCGATACAAGGCCGCCAGGGACTGGTTTAAAGTCTGTGGG
Organism: Planctomycetaceae bacterium; assembly: GCA_007124535.1. Lineage (GTDB taxonomy): Bacteria > Planctomycetota > Planctomycetia > Pirellulales > Pirellulaceae > SLMF01. Next base: position 592 of record SLEY01000239.1, on the reverse strand, counting down.
CGAGCTTGCCAAACTTCCTCCGTCAGCTCGATGGCAAACCGCCACGCCCAGTACCATTCGGCGTCGTTCGACCAGCATACGACTCGATCGGTGCACCAGTCTTGCTGCGAGTTGCGGGCCAGGTGCAGGCCGCAGTAGAACTCCATCATCCCCCGGTGCTTCCAACACAGATTCTCCAGCGTCGCCCCTTCCAAAATACAGCGGTCGGTCAAATCGCTGACGCGTTCGATCTGCGCCCATTCGGCGTCGGTGACCGGCGTCCCACAGCGCGCCGCGGCGCCTTGCTGGACGTCGTAAACCTCGGGAAAACCATGCACAGCATAGTTATAGTCGCCGCGCATCATCATTTCGCAGGCGGTGGCTGCCAGGAGCTCCTGCCAGCGCATAATACGGCGGGGGTTGACGATGATGCCCAACCGCTGCGCCGCCCGTTTGAGGAAATGCTGGTGGACGCGCCAATACAGTTCGCCCCGGGTCCGAAAGGCCGTCAACTGCTTGGCGTCCGCCAACTCGCGGACCATGCACAACACAACGGGGATCTTCAGCAGTTGCTCGACCTGATCATAATCCGGAAAGAGGTCTTCGAGTCCGG
>SLEY01000471.1 GCA_007124535.1 Planctomycetaceae bacterium | reverse complement strand
TTTCCAAAAAATGCCTGCCGTGCGAAGGCGGCGTCGACCCGTGCTCGATCGAAGAGGCGCGTACGCAACTGGATAACCTCCCCGATTGGTACCTCACCCACGATGGCCAGCGGATTCGGCGGGATTGGGAAATGAAAAACTTCATGGCCGGACTCGACTTCTTTCAGCGGGTGGCTGAACTGGCCGAAGACGAGGGACACCACCCCGATCTGCATCTGGAAGGTTACCGGAATGTCTGGATCGAGCTGTGGACCCACGCCATTGGCGGACTGAGCGAAAACGATTTCATCCTGGCCGCCAAAATCGACCAACTGGACGTGCCGTAACCAACTTAGTTGCTCGCGCACCCGAATTCTTGGGGGCAGGACAGTCCGGCAGGGCAGGACGGGAAAAGCTAGTCCGTTTCGAAGACGTGGCGGTCGGCCAGATGCACGCGGATGGGCAACAAACGCCCTTCGCGGTAAAGTTCCACCAGCACTTGCTCGCCGACCGGCAACTGACTGACCAAGTTGACCAAGTGAACGTCGTCTTCGACCGCGGCGCCCTCAAGACGCACAATGATGTCACCGGGCTGAAGCCCGGCTGCCGCGGCAGGCGAACCGCTGGTGATCGCACTGACTCGGGCCCCGCCCCGGGAGGGTCCTGCCGCGCGGCTGGAATGGAGTGCATCGAAGTGGCGATCCAGCCGGACGCCCAAATAACCCCGGACCACGCGACCGCTGTCGATCAACTGCGACGCAACCCGCATAAACATGTTGATGGGTATGGTGAATCCGATGCCTTCGCTTCCCCCCGAGCTGCTGGCGATGGCCGTGTTGATCCCGACAACTTCGCCCCGCAGATTCAGCAAAGGCCCCCCGCTGTTGCCCGGATTGATCGCGGCATCGGTTTGCAGGAAATCCTGATAACGAACGTCGCCCTGCCCGAGTTTCAAGTCCCGCCGCCCCTTGGCACTGATGATTCCATAGGTCACCGAATGACTGAGCCCGAAGGGGCTGCCCACAGCTAAAACGAATTCGCCTATGTCGATTTCGTCGCTGTCGCCGAGCCGAGCGGGTTGCAGGTCGTCGGCTTCGATTTCCATCACCGCGACATCGGTGGGCTCATCGGACCATACCTGTGATGGGAACAGAATCCGGCCGTCGGCCAGCCGGATTCGGATCTTTCGCAGGTCGCAATCTTCGACCACATGGCGGTTGGTCAGGACAAACCACCGGTTGGCCTCGCGGATGATCACTCCGGAGCCGGATTCTTCCCGCCGGTTCCGGGCGGCCGTCGTTCTGCCCCGAGGCGGGTTCTTTTCCGCTTCGATATGCACCACGGTCGGTTTGACCAGACGCACGACTTTGCGAAGCAGGTTCCCCTGCCGTTCCAGACCGGCCACTTCGGCAGCGATTTCCGCATAGAGCCGATCTCGTTCCTCGGCCGCCGCCGACTGGGGTTCCGCCCGGGCGACCAGCGTGGCGCAGGCGACGATGCACGCCGTCAGCCCCAGCACGGCACGGAACGAACATTTCGGCCTGGCCGCCACCATTCAGTTCTCTCCCGCAAGGGCTGCGTGATCTCCACCGGTTGGACGGTGATGGAAGCGGTGTCCACCCACCCCACCATCTAGGGCACGTCGACCCCGACATCACGGGCTCGCATCGCCCGAGGAGCGAATTGCCCCCGATCCGAGTGGCTCGGCCCCGATTCGCCTTTTTCCGCCTCGCGCTGACATCGAATGCATAGCGTGGCATACGGCAGGGCTTGGAGTCGAGCGAGCGGGATCTTTTCTTCACAATCCGCACAAAAACCGTAGGTCCCATCCCGCATGCTCTTCAGAGCCGCCTCGATACTGGCCAATTCGCGGCTCTCCACTTCGGCCAGCTGGCTGCTGATTTCGTCCTGCGCGGCGTCCAGCGCACAATCGAGCACATCGCCATGCGCTTCCCCACGCAATTCGGTCAACAGACTCAAATCGCCGGCCAGAGCGCGTCGCAACGCATCCCGACGTTTTAACAAAACTTTACGCAGACTGAGGATTGCATCTTGTCGAGTCATGTCCGTCACCTTGAAGGTCTGGAGAGTGCCCGCAACTGAAAGGAACTACCTGAAAACACTCCATTTTCTGTGGGGCCGACTCCCGCCATGTTGTGTGAGGGCCCGTTGCTCCGTCCATGGGGCACCGAAACTATAGGTCACTTGTCGGCGTGGTAAAGCCGCTGCGTAGATTTTCCTCAGTGCCCTCACGGATCGATCGACGTTCCGTGCCGTAAATCGTTACCTGTCCTTACTTTGCGTTAAACTGCCGCAACACGTGCGGCCCTCGCACAAACCAAGGATTCTTTTCAACTTAGGAGACATTTCGCCAGTCGACACGTCCAAATCGGACGGTCGCCAGGGCAATCCCCAAGCCTCCGTTGGCGTTTTCCGATAATCGACCGATTCCGCCCGAAGATCAAGAGTTTTTCCTAAAACCGATCGTTCCCGACGCAAAGACACCCCATAATACGAGCTGTTTCGCCTCGTGCCGCCCCCCCAGCTTACCCCTCGGTGCTTCCCACCTTGAACT
>SLEY01000136.1 GCA_007124535.1 Planctomycetaceae bacterium | reverse complement strand
TGGTCGAAGCCTACGGGCAAGCCGGAGCGGAGGACGCCACCGACGACGCCCAGTTGGTCGAGCGTCTGGGGCATGCGGTGCGGGTTGTCGAAGGGTCGCCCTTGAACCTGAAAATCACGACCAAGGGGGACCTGCGGCTGGCGTCCGTGGCCTTGAAAGCGTTGCCGAAACCCAAGGGGCTGGGTCCGGCGCATCCGTTCGCCGAGGACATGTGGCGCTAGCCAGCCGGGCGAAGGCGGATTATGATATCCGGGTTGTTTGGAGGGATTCCTTTTACGCGTCGAACGAAAGCCATGATCATGAATCCAGTGGTTGAAGCAGTCAACGGTTGTGGGACCTTGTCACGTCGAACCCTCTTGCAGACATTGGCGGTCGGTGCAGCCGCGACGATCGGGACCCCCGCGGTCGCCCGGACGTCGGAGGGCGAACTGAAAGGCCGCATCAAGCAATCGGTCTGTTTGTGGTGTTACAACGCCTACCGCGACCGCACCGGGATGTCGTTGGACGATTTCGCCGCCGCCTGTGCCGAAATGGGGCTGAAGTCCATCGAATTGGTCCAGCCCCACGACTGGCCCACCCTGAAGAAACATGGCCTGATCTGTGCCATGACCCCCAGTCACGGGATCGGCAAAGGTCTGAATCGCGTCGAACATCACGACGAGTGCCTGGCGTCGATCCGCAAGAGCATCGAAGCCACCGCGGCCGCCGGTTTCCCGAACGTGATCACATTTTCAGGCAATCGTGCGGGCATGGATGATGCCGAGGGTTTGAAGAATTGTGCGATCGGATTGAAAAAGATCGCTCGCTTTGCAGAGCAGAAAAAGGTGACAATCTGCTTGGAGTTCCTAAACTCGATCAACCATCGTGACTACATGGCCGACAGCACGCAGTGGTGTGTCGATTTGGTCCATGAGGTGGGTTCGGAGCGGGTCAAGGTGCTGTACGACATCTACCATGCGGGCATGATGGAGGAGGATCCGTTGGCCGACATCCGGCAGCATTTCGAATGCTGGGCTCACTACCACACGGGGGGGTTGCCGGGTCGCAACGAGATCGGCGACACCCAGACCTTGGATTATCCCGAGTTGATGCGGGCGATTGTCGAAACCGGCTTCGATGGCTATGTAGGCCAGGAGTTTGTACCGAAGCGGGAGGACGCTTTGGCCAGTTTGCGACAAGCCGTGCAGATCTGCGACGTGTAAGCCGCGGATCCCTGTTGGACCACCAATCGTGGTTCGTAGTTCGTGGTCATCGTTCCTGAAACCACGCAATCATCGCGGCGGCAACCGCAATCCGCTCCGAAGGAGCTGCAATAAATCAGCCCGGGGCAGAGCGAAGCGGCGAAAGCCGCGAAGCGCCGCCCCGGGTCAGGTTGCATTGCTAACCGTAGCCATGAAAGGGCATAACAAAAGGTGGTTCGGTTAGCCTCCAATCAATGGGTTCCGAGGGGTGACTGATTACATCACGAATCGAGCGCCGCATCGAATTCGGCGAACGATCCGTCGGGGTTTGGTCCCTGTCTCGTCCTTTCAGGCCGGAGGACGCGGAACGGGATCCCGTCTACGGCTAAGGCAAATGCCGGTACAGTTCGGTTCGCCCGTGGGCGGCCTGCGAACGTCGTCGTGCCCCCGTGGCGAGGCAAATGGCGGCGAGGGCCAGACAGGCCCACTGCGAGTTGGTCAAACCACCGGCTTCGAACTGCTGGTCGGCCCGCAGGTATTCCAGTCCGAAGCGCAGGCTGGTGTAGCCCAGTCCGCTGGCCAGAAACGACTCGCCCCACCGGGTCCAACGCCGGTCCAGCAGCCACAGCGTGGCCAGCCACGCCAGGACGCCGGCCAATTCGTACAGCGGCACGGGGTGCACCGGCAGCGAACGGGTCGCGCCAGCGGCAAGCTGCCCGCCCAACAGGTGTTGATAATAGGCCGGACTGCCCTGCGGATAGGTCACGGCAAGCGGCCAGCGGTGGCTGCAGACCGTGCCCCAGCAGCAGCCGGCCAGGAAGCAGCCGGCGCGGAGCAGGCCAATGCCGGCCGGCAGGGCGAAGGCGAACGTATCCGCCAGCCGTCCCAGCGGGGTTCCGGTGACGCGGCCGACGGCGACCACCACCAGGGCCGCCGCCACCAAGCCGCCGAACAAAAGATGATCGTTGGCAAAGTCAGGGCCCGCGGGTTGCACCAGCCAACCGGCCAAGCGCGCTCCTGACATCATGCTCAGCAGCAGCAACGGCATCAGGCCATCCACGTAGTACGCGGGAACGTCAAGATGGACAGCACGCTTCCGCGCCAGACACCAAGCCACCCCCCATGCCAGTACCAGCATCAGGCCATAGCTGGTGACCCGTGGATTCCCCAGCACCACCGGATACAATTTCGGCGTCCCTAATCATTCGTGGGATCGAACGCTTCGAGAACCGCTTCGATGTGCGATAGGTCTTTCATCGGGTCGAACACCTGCCGATCATCGGCGTACAGGGCCTCTTCGTCCGCATGTTCCCGGATCACCGCTTCCAGTTCGCGGGCATCGTCGGCTTCGCGGACCCGCTCTGCCTGGCCATCCACGAAGCGCAAGCGAAGCGTATTCTCGACCCGCTGGATTTCTGCCACCAGGTACGGGGGGTTCTCGGTTATTCCTGCGAAATGGGACCAGATCAACGGTTCCAACGTGATAAACGTCTTGTCGGCCAGCGGCGTTAACCAAGCCTTGAAATCGTACTGCTGGTCCGGAACGATCTGACCGTCTTTCTCGGTATACGAAAACGCCCCGATCAGATATGTCCGAGGGTCATAGGGGCGGATGAATGCCAGCGTCTTGGTACCCTCGGCATCTTCGGTCTGCCACACGCCGACGAATTGCGAGTCCATTCGGCTTCGTTCGGGGTCGCCCACGGGATGGTTCACACAGGCCAACAGGGCCAGGAGCATAACCAGCATGGGGGTGATCGTCAACAGGCCGACCACCAGACTTCTCCGCATCAGGAATTCACGAATTCGGGACCACTTCATGGCGTCACTCCTCGGATCATCGGGAAACTCGGGAAACGACCATTCGATCAACTTTCAACGTACCACCTTTCGCACCCCAACTCAACCGTCGCTTCGATGCGGATCCGACATGGGGGAAGGCGAATCAGGTGGGCTACAAAAAAAGGGCGGGGCGGATTAACCTATGGGGCAGAAGCCGAAGAAATCGTCCGCTCTCCTGATTTCGGAGCCCCTGTTGTGCCTAAAAAATCGACGTCCACGCGTCATCAACCCCCTCCTAAGTCGTTCGAGGAATCCCTGGAACGACTTGAAACGATCGTTCACCAGTTAGAACAGGGGAACCTCGGACTGAGCGAATCGTTGGGTTGTTACGAGGAGGGCGTCAAGCACTTGAAACATTGCTATCACGCGTTAGAGGCGGCCGAGCGTAAGATAGAATTGCTGGCGGGATTCGATGCCGACGGGAACCCGGTCACGGAGGATTTCGACGAGACCGAGTTGTCTTTGGACGAGAAGGCGGCGGCGCGAAGTCGGCGCCGATCGCGGCCGCGGAATTCACAAAACAATTCGGAAGACGATCGATCGGATACTCTTTTTTAGGGGAAAATGCTCTTCTTGCTGTTTTCGCGATGAGTTCGACCACGTTCACGGAAATCACCGAGCCTTTTCTCCGATTCGCCCGTTCGCAACGGCCGCAGATCGACGAGGCATTAGAGCGGCTGACCCACTATGACGGCGATTGTCCCGACGTATTGCGGGAGGCGATTCGGTACAGTCTCTTGGCGCCGGGCAAGCGTTTGCGTCCCATCCTGGTGTTAATGGCGGCCGAGTCGTGCGGTAGTGACCCACGGCGGGCGATGCCGGCCGCTTGTGCGGTGGAGATGATCCACGCGTACTCGCTGGTGCATGATGATCTGCCGTCGATGGATGACGATCGTCTTCGTCGTGGGCGTCCGACCTGCCATGTGCGTTATGGCGAGTCGTTAGCGATTTTGGTAGGGGACGCGTTGCTGGCACAGGCGTTTGAAGTTTTGTCGGCGGGGATCACCCCGCCTGCTCGGGCTTTGGCCTGCTGCCGTCGATTGGCGTCGGCGGCCGGTCCGTGTTCGCTGGTGGGGGGTCAGGTGGACGATCTGCGGGCGAGTTCGATGGCGATGGGCCCCGCGGAGTTGGAGCGGATTCATCGCCGGAAGACGGGTGCTCTTTTTCGAGCATCCCTTCAGTTGGGGGGAATTGTGGCCGGCGCCAGTCCGTCCGAGCAGGAGGCACTTACCAGCTATGGGGAACATGTGGGGCTTGCCTTCCAAATTCTCGATGACTTATTAGATATCTGGGGGAATCCGACCTCGCTGGGCAAATCGGCGGGCAAGGACGCGGCGCAAGGCAAGCCCACCTATCCGGCTTTGTTGGGCGAGGCGGCCAGTGCTGGCCGTGCCGAGCAACTGCTGGCCGAGGCTCGGGGGGCGGTGGACGGTTTGAAACATGCAGAGCGGCTGTGTGCCCTGACGTGGTACGTGCTGCAGCGGGATCATTAGGCGGGCAATGTACAAGTGGCTCACGAGAATCGACGACGCGCGGAAACTGCGCGACCTTTCCCTGGGGGAACTGACCGAGCTGGCGGGCGAAATCCGATCCGTGCTCTGCAATCTGGTCAGCCAGCGGTCGGCGCACTTCGCCTCGAACCTGGGCGTGGTGGAACTGTGCCTCGCGCTGCACAGTGTCTTTGATTTCCGCCACGATCGGTTGATTTGGGATACGGGGCATCAGGTGTACCCGCACAAGCTGGTCACCGGACGGTACCCGGCGTTTTCCACGATCCGCACGCGTGGCGGCTTGATGGGATACCCCAATCCGGCGGAAAGCCCTTACGACTTGTTCATGACCGGGCATGCCGGGTGCAGCGTATCGACCGCCCTGGGTTTGAAAACGGGGGATGATCTCCTGGGCCAAGGCGATCGGCACGCGGTGGCGGTGATCGGTGACGGCGCGCTGGTCTCGGGGATCGTATTCGAAGCCTTGAACCACGCGGGGGGTCTGGACAAGAACCTGCTGGTCATCTTGAACGACAACAAGATGTCGATTTGCCCGCGGGTGGGCAGTTTGGCAACTTACCTCGATCGTCTAAGATCCGCCCCCTTGTATTCCGGGTTAAAGCAGGAAGTCACTCGGGCGTTGAACAAGGTCCCCTTATTCGGCGATCCCACCGAGCGTTTTTTGGCGCAGCTGAAGGAGGGCATCAAAGCCGGTTTGCACGGCGGGATGCTCTTCGAGGAGCTGGGTTTTCGGCATTTGGGCCCCATCGACGGCCACGACATGGCGATGTTGCGGAAGTACTTGAGGATGGTCCGCCAGACGGAAGGTCCCGTATTGCTGCATGTGGTGACGGAGAAGGGGCACGGTTATCGGCCGGCGGCGGAGGATCCGGTCTATTTTCACACACCGCCCGTGTTGAAGAACGGCATTTCGGTGGAACCCGTGCAGGCGTCGCCGCCGGGCAACTCCTTTACCGACGTCGCGCGGGATGCGATCCTGGGCCGGATGAGGAACGATCCTGGCGTGACGGTCATGACGGCGGCCATGTGCCAAGGCAACAAGCTGGAGCCGGTACGTACCGAGTTTCCGGACCGTTTTTTTGACACCGGCATTTGCGAGTCGCACACCGTCGCGTTTGCGGCGGGTCAGGCCAAGGCCGGTTTGCGACCGATCGTGGACATTTACAGCACGTTCCTGCAACGCAGTTTCGATCAGGTTTTCCAGGAAGTCGCCTTACAGAACCTCCCGGTCGTCTTGATGATGGATCGGGCCGGTTTGACTGGCCCGGATGGCCCCACCCATCATGGTGCTTACGACATCGCGTCCTTGCGCATGTTTCCGAACATGACCGTCATGGCGGCGGGAGATGCCTACGATTTGGAAGCCATGTTGGAGTTCAGTCTGGGTCAAGAGGGCCCCTGTTCCATCCGTTATCCGAAAGCGGTGGCGGAGCGTTTTCCGGGGGATCGCCAACCGGTTCAGATGGGGCGTGCCGAGTTGTTTCGTTGGGGCCGCGACGGCATGATTTTCTGTCTGGGCGGACTTCTGGGGGCATGCGTTCAGGCGTGTGAGCGGTTAGAATCCGAGGGATGGGACGTTGGCCTGGTGAATGCTCGTTTTGCCAAGCCCCTGGACCGCGAGCTGTTGGCGCGTGCCTTACGGGAATGCCGTTTTCTTGTCACGGTCGAAGAATCCACTCTGGTGGGTGGTTTTGGTAGTGCCGTATTGGAAGCGGCCAACGAGTTGGGGTCGCGCGATTGCCGGATCCGCCGTTTAGGACTTCCGGACCGGTTTGTAGAGCACGGGGAACGAAGCGAGCTTTTGGCCGAGTTGGGACTGGATGCCGAGGGGATCGCGCGAGCTTGCGTCGAACTCGCCGATCGGGAGGGAGCGCAAGTCGGCGAAATGCGGGCGGCTTTCCTGGAACCACGGACACCATGAATCTTCACGCGTTGAAGTGCGAGCCGATTCCTTGGGCGGCGACGGCGGGCCGTCGGCCGCGGGTGCTGTTGTTAGGCAGTGGCGAACGGCCACAGGTCCTGGAAGCCGTCGATCGATTTCGGCCGCTGATCGAGCAGCATGCCGACATCGTGCTCAGCGATTTCGACTTTACGGCCGATCTGTCCGGTCGGGACGCGGATTTTGCCATTGTGATGGGGGGGGATGGTTCTATCCTGCGGGCAGCCAAGCAGATGGAAGAGCACCAGATACCCGTATTGGGTGTCAACCTGGGACACCTGGGGTTTCTGGCGGACATCCCGCCCGCCAAGTTGGTCGACTGCTTGCCCCAAGTTGTCGCTGGTGAATGCATCATCCTCTCGCATCTGATGTTCTGGTGTTCCGTCTCGCGAGGCCCCCACACGCTGACTCGCCAACTGGGATTGAACGAAACGGCAATTCTGGGTGGCCCGCCCTATTCGATGCTGCACATCGATCTTTACGTTGACTCAGATCTCGTAACTACTTATAGTTGCGACGGTTTCATTGTCAGCACCCCGGTGGGTTCCACCGCGCACAGTCTGTCTGCGGGGGGGCCCATCCTGCGGAAAGACCTGCAAGCCTTTGTGGCCTTGCCGCTCTGCCCGCATACGCTGACGATGCGGCCGGTCGTGGATACGGCGGATCGAATCTACGAATTGCAGGTTCGCGAGCCCAACGCCAGCACCAGCGTGGTGGTGGACGGGGTCACGATCCACCGCTTGACCGCGGCCGAACGCGTCCGGGTCGAGCGGGCCGCGCCGCGATTCCAGATGGTGGAGGTACGCGGCCGGAACTACTACCGAACCCTGCGTGAAAAGCTGGGATGGGGAGGGGGCGTGACAGGACACGTTCCCTAGAAATGGATTTCTCTTAATGCAAGGAAGCCGATGCCATGTTATGCAAGATTTTGTGGGCGGTTCCGTTGTGCCTGCTGATGGCGTTGCCCACGGCCGGGGCAGACCAGGAGGAGACGTACCTATTGCGCTACCGGTTCTCTCCGGGTGAAGAGCACCGCAGTCGCGTGGTCCACTTGGTGTCCGTCGAAACCACCATGCAGGGTGTGACCGAGACGGCGAAGACGCGGAGTGTATCGATCAAGAACTGGCAGATCCAGGAGGCCGACGAGTCGCAGATCACGTTTTCGTACCTGATCGAGCAGGTATCGATGTGGCAGCAGGTTACGGGGCGGGAGGAAGTGCGTTATGATAGCGCTCGGGACGCCGAGGCCCCGCCGGAGTACCGGCAAGTGGCGCGGACGGTTGGCCAGCCGATGGCGACGATCACGATTTCGTCCACCGGTCGCGTGTTGAACCGTGACAGCGCGTTGCCGCAGTTCAATCTGGGACTTGGCGAGTTGACGATCCCGTTGCCGGAAGAGCCGGTCGCGGTCGGGCACGAGTGGTCGACCGAAGGAGAGTTTCCCGTGCGGGCGCGGCCGGAGGATCCGATCCGCCGGGTGAAGATCCGTCAGGTTTATACTTTGGAGAGAGTCCAGACGGGAGTGGCGACGATTGCGATGCGGAGTCATTTGATGACGCCGGTCAACGATCCGGCGATCGAATCCCAGTTGGTCCAGCGGCTGAAGCGAGGCCATGTCCGATTCGATGTGGACGAGGGTCGCCTGCTGTCGCAACAGATGGATACGGACGAAATGGTGATCGGTTTTAACGGCCCGCAGAGCAACATGAAGTACCTCTCGCGGTTGACCGAGGAATTGCATGGCGAGGAGGCGGTGGCCAGCCGTTCGCAGACGGCTCAAGCGGCCCGGTAAACGTAGCGGGCTGAATTTCGAAGACTTCTTTCATCGGGGAGGTGCACCGTGGCACAGATCCATTTGGGTGTGAACTTGGAATACGTGCGGCATGACGACAAGTCCTTCGAATGGGGCGTGGAAAAAGCGGCCGAACTGGGCTACGCGTACGTGGAACCGATGGTCCATTGGGGCCGCGAATTGCTCGCCGAAGCCGGCTACTTCCACAGTGTCTCCATGCTGAACGACCCCTTGCGGATCCGCCGGGCCTGCGAGCGGTTTGGGGTCAAGGTCTCGGGCTTGTCCGCCCATTCGCCGCTGTGCAAGCCGGAGATCAGTTTGGAGTACCTGAAACAGGCGATCCGGTTCGCCAGCGAATGCGGGGCTCCGGTGGTGAATACGGACGAGGGTCCCAAGCCGGATTGGACGACCGAGGAGGAAGATCACACGTTGATGCGTTATGTGCTGGGCGAGGCGGCCAAGGTGGCGGAACCCCGCAACATCGCCATCGGGCTGGAGCCGCACCAGCAGTACAGCAAGACCTCGGCCGGTTTGGACCGCATTCACGCCCTGGTCGATTCACCGGCCATCGGGATCAATTTCGATACGGGCAACAGTTATCTCTCCGGCGAGGATCCGCTGGTCTGGTTGGAGCATGTCAAGGACCGTCTGGTCCATTTGCATGCCAAGGACATTTCGATGGCCCAATCGGAGGCGGAGCGGGGCAAAGTGACCGGCACGCCGGTCGGTTGCGCGTGTGGCGAAGGCGTGATCGATTGGGCGGGCGTGATCCGGATCTGCAAGACCTGCCCGCGGGACATCGTCTTCAGTGTCGAATGCGGCACGGTGGACCAAGCGGCCCGCAGCATCGAGCATTTACGGGCGCTGCTGTAGCCCGGCGATCCGCGGCGCAGAACGCCTCGGGGGGGCGATTCCGCCCGCGGTTCGGATTATCATGCAGAGAGGGACATCGAGCAAAGGGCCGGTGTCCGCGTTTTTTGACCCGAACAGGAGTTCCCGCCATGACCCGCCGAGTGACTCGCCGAGATGCCTTGAAATCCCTGGCTGCGGCCGCCGCAGCGCCCTATGTGATCACGTCAACCGCTTTGGGCAACGCCGACACCCCGCCTGCCAGTGACCGCGTGACCCTGGGCCACATCGGGGTGGGAGGACAGGGACGCGGGTTATTGAACCGTTTCCTGCGTTGCGAGGGCGCGCAGTGTGTCGCGGTCGCCGATCCGTATTCTGATCGCCGCGAGGCGGTGGCGAACATGATTCAGGGCACGGCCTACAACGATTTCCGGGAATTGCTGGCACGTGACGACATCGATGCGGTGGTCGTCGCCACGCCCGACCACTGGCACGTGCCCATTGCCAATGCGGCCGCGCGGGCGGGCAAGGACAGCTATGTCGAGAAGCCGCTGGGCCTGACGGTCGAAGAGAACCTGGCCTGCCGCCAGGTCTTGGAAGAGCATGGCCGCATCTTCCAGTACGGTACCCAGCAGCGCAGCCAGGCGCATTGCCGTTTCTATTGCAGTCTGGTGGCCAGTGGCAAGATCGGCAAGATCAAAGCCTTGGAGGTAGTCGCTCCGAATGGGGGTTCCGGGGGCAGCACACACGAAGTCCCCGGCCCGGACAACTTGGATTACGACATGTGGCTCGGCCCGGCCCCGATGGCCCCGTACACGGCGGATCGCTGCCGGACGCCGGGCAGCTACTGGATCTACGATTACTCGATCGGCTATCTGGCT
>SLEY01000541.1 GCA_007124535.1 Planctomycetaceae bacterium | reverse complement strand
TCCGGATCTACGGGGATCAGGTCCGCGATTGCCGGGGGATTTTGTGTTTGAACGGCGATGTGTACGTGACGGGGGAAGGACCCGACGGTCGGGGATTGTACCGTTTGGCGGACCAGAGTCGCGACGGGCGTCTGGATCACGTCCAGACGCTGCTGCGCCTTCCGTCGGAGGATGCCGAATCGGGCCCGCAGGGGGTGACGTTGGGCACCGATGGTTTCTTGTACGTTTTGGTAGGCAGCCAGACCCAGTTGCCGGCCGATGTGGAAGCGGCGGGCCCGTATCGGCTGCCGAGCAATTGGTCCGACGGTGACCAGCGGCGGCTGCCCGGCGGGGCTTTGTTACGGATGGACGTGCATGGCGAACAGGTTCAAGTGGTTGCCGCCGGTCTGGGGGACGCGACCAGCGCGGTCTTCAATCTGCGGGGCGACTGGTTCACTATCGATCGCCAGGTTCCGGACTCGTCGGGCCTGGCGACCTTGCAACCCCCCTCCGTACACCATCTGATCATCGGCGGGGAATACGGCTGGCGGCGCCGTGGCGGCGCTTGGCCGGAGTTCTATCTGGATCGGCTTCCCGGCATCCTGGACGTTGCGCACGCCTTCCCGGCCGGCATGGCGGTCTACCAACACTACGCGTTTCCGGAAGAGTATCACGACACGTTGTTTGTCGCCGATTGGGCAAGCGGTCGGATTCTGAACATCCGTCTCCGGCCGCACGGCGCTTCGTACACGGCGCAGAGCGAAGTATTTCTGGAGTTGGACTCGCTGAGCATCCGCGATCTGGCGATCGGCCCGGAGGGTTGGCTGTATTTCGTCACGGGCGGGCACGGCACGGTCGGCGGTTTGCATCGGGTACGGGCGCAGGGCAAAGCTTGGTCGCGGACGGCGGAGCCGGAGGATTGGTTGAGCGCGGTGATCCGCCAGCCGCAACCTCAGTCGGCTTGGAGCCGCCAGCGGATCGCCACGTTGAAAACGAAATTGGGCGAGGACTGGGAGCCGTTCCTGCGCGGCGTGGCGATCAGCCCGGCCAATCCCTGGCAGTATCGCACTCGCGTGCTGGATCTGCTCCAGTTGTTCGGTCCGGCCCCCGATGCGGAACTACTGGTCGCCATGTCGGAGGCCGAGAACGAACAGGTCCGTTACAAGGCGGCCGAACTGATGGGATTGCATGCCTGTGCCGAGACGGAAGCCGCGTTGATCCAGCGGTTGGGCGATGCGGATCGGCGGGTGCGGCGGCGAGCGTCCGAATCGCTGCTGCAGGCCGGGCATACGGCCTCGCTGGAAGACCTCGAGCCCCTGCTGGCCTCGGACGATCGGCAGGAAGCCTGGGCGGCGCGCCGTCTGCTGGAACGCCTGCCAAGTGACGTGTGGGCCGATGAGCTGCTGGAGCGAGACTCGCACCGCCTGCAGGTCCAAGCCGCGCTGGCGCTGCTGAATGCCGAACCCGGTGCGGCGACCGTGCGGCGGATCCTGGAACCGATCGCCCGCAGCATGGACCGCTTCGTGACCGATCGGGATTTCTTGGACATGCTGCGAGTTCTCGAAGTGGCCGTCGAACGGGGGGAGGCGTCCCCGGCAAAGCAGGCGCGGCTCCGCGAATTGGTCGCCGCCGAGTATCCGGCGGCGGACCCGCAGATGAACCACATCCTGGTACGCTTGCTGGTCGGTCTGCAGGTGCCCGGCGTCCTGGAACGCTGCCTGGCTCATCTGGACTCGCCCGACGTGGGCTCGCAGGAAAAGCGGCATCTCGCGGTGCATCTGCCGCATATCCCCGGCAACTGGACTGCCGAACAGCGCTTGCACCTCCTGGATCGCTACGAACAGAGCCAGGAAGCGGCGCGGGGCGCCGATGCCGCCGCGCTCCGAGAAGCCGCCCGGACCCTGGTCGAAACCATGTCGCACCAGGAACTGCGGGACGCACTGGCTCAAGGAGCCCAACGGCCCGAAGCCGCCTTGCGCCTGCTCTACCACATGCCGGATCAACTGGACACGGCCACGTTCGAAACCCTGGTCCAGCTGGATGAACAACTCTTGGGAACCCGTGATCCGAGCGCCCTGCGACTGAGAATCGGCATCGTCGCCGTGTTGACCCGCAGCGGCGATCCGGCATCGCTGGGATACCTGCGCGGATTGTGGGATCAGGACCCCGAACGCCGCCCCGCCCTGGCCCTGGGCCTGGCACAATGGCCCACCAAGGAAAACTGGCCCTACCTGATCCGCAGCTTGCCCGTGCTGGACGCCGGAGCGGCGCGCGACGTGCTGGTCACCCTCCGCAATATCAATAGAGCTCCGGAACAGCCCGAATACTACCGGCAAGTCATCCTCCGCGGTTTGCGGCTGGGCGAGCAGGGCGCGGAAGAAGCCATCGAACTGCTGGAATTCTGGACCGATCAAGAGACCCCCGGCGGCCGCGACCAGCAATGGGAACAGCAACTGAAAGCCTGGCAGCACTGGTATGCCGACCAGTGGCCTCATGAGTTGCCCGCCGAACTGCCGCATTACCAGACCTCCGGACGCTGGGAGTATGAGGAGTTGCTGCGCTACCTGATCCACGGCGACGGCCGATTCGGTTC
>SLEY01000509.1 GCA_007124535.1 Planctomycetaceae bacterium | reverse complement strand
GGTTGTGGTCGCTTCGCTGTCACGAATTCTTTGGTCTTACTGAACCGGGATACCTGCAAATGAAATCGGAACTCTCGCGCCGCTGTTTTCTTGTTTCTCTGGCCGCTTCGCTGGAAGCAGCCGGCTTGACCTATTGTCTGGCGTCCACCGGCGGGTTGGGTCGCGTGGATGACCCGGCGGGAACCGCGGCCGCTTGGCGCGCCGACGGCGACCGGTATCACTTCCGGACGGAACAGGTCGCCGGTCACTACTTGACCGCCGGCAGATGGCAGGGGATGCGTTCGCTGGTCCATCGTCCGACGAATGTGGAAATCGCTGGCGAAGATCTTCCGGGACTTGTCTGCCCCTACCGCGTTTTCGGCAATGGCCGGCGATTCGGCGATGTGCGCGATCGTCCCACCCGGGTGGATGTGACACCCGCCGGGCTCCGCATCGTCCATCCGGCCGACGCCGAGAATCCGTTCGATATCCAAGCCACGTACCGCTGGACCGCCGGGACGCTCGATGTGGATTACGCCATTACGGTGCATACGGACATGCGGGGTTTCGAACTGGGAGTCGCCTCGTATCTGGCCGCCGGATTCCGGGCCTACATCTCCCGGCAATCGAACCACTGGGGTGAGACGGAATCGCAGATCGTGCCGGTGGACGTGAATCCGCTGAGCGACGTTTACGCCCTGTTTCCCCGCGACGAGTCGGTGATGGGCACGATTTTCGACGGCCGCTGGGATCTGCCGCCCGCCCCGGTTCGTTACACGGTTCCGGCCTACTTCGCCCGGGCGCTGGCCTACCGGCGGCACGTGCCCTCGGGAGTCATGGCCATCGGCATGGCCGACCCGAAGGAATGCTATGCGATCTGCGTGCCCGTCAATGATCCGCCCGAGGAGCCCGATCCCGCCCGCGGTTACCAGGCGCTGTACTTCTACCTGTTCGGCAGGGACCTGGCCCAAGGCGAAACCGCCCGCACGCACGCGCGCTGGATCGTGGCTCAGGATCTCGAAGAACCAGAGATTCTGGCCCATTGGGAGGCGTTCGCCGAGAACGACTGACCCTCGAGGGTCAGGCCTGCGCGATGCGACCGGAGGTCTCCCATCTCCGTGGCGACCTTCGGTCGGCGGTTTCCGCGGGGGACTTGCAAAGACGCTGACGGATCTCAACCGGTGGCGGCGGGTTTCGGTTTGATCAACAGCACCTCGGCCCGATCGATCCAGCGCTGCTTCAAGCCCACTCGGAACCAGCCTTCGCGGTTCTTCCGGTGAAAGCGGACGGGGGATCGCGGCCCGAGTTCGGTCAGGTCGTATTCGGCCCACGTCTTTCCCAAATCGGGCGAGATGATGACTCCCGCCGTAAACGGCGACGCGGGGGCATAGTGGGCCGCCAAGATCACGCCGTCTTCAATAATCATGTTGGCGCATTCGTAACGCGGGTTGAACAGCTTCGTATGCGCGGCCGGATCGGCCAGATCGGCCGGATGGCAGCGGAAGACGCCCCGATCGTGCGGCGTGGGGCCATTCGCGTCACTGATGAAGTAGAGTTGGCCCTCGACGAAATTGATCCCCCCCGACTTGTACCGCGAATTCAGCCGATCCGACACCACGACCTCCCATTCCCATCGGTCCGCGGCGGCATCGTAGACGCCGCGGAGCCAGTGGCATTCGAAGCCCTCCGCCCGATCGCGATCACCGGTACAGGCGTAAAAAGCCCGTTCTTGGGGATTGTAGCCCACGCTGTGGAGGTGGCGGCAGAACACGGGATTGTCCGGGTCGCCCAGCAGCGTGCCCGTACTGCCTCCGCCCGGCGAGCCGTTGTCGCGGTGATAGGGGTTCTGGCCAAAGGCGTAGGCGATCTTCACGGTCTGGCCGTTGTCGACCGAGTAGTAGATGTTCGGCGGCGTCGCCCCGCCCACCACGCTGCAGTAATTGCCCCAGACCAGCATCTCCCGGCCATCCACGTCCCACGAGTTGACGCCCGAAAGGGTGGCGAAGTACCAGCCGGGATTCTCCGGGTTCTGGGGCGTGTGGATCGCGTACTCCGAACCGTCGGCATGCTGCAAGGTGATTTGCCGGTAGCTTTTCAGTTGATCCGTGCTGAGGAAGGCCCGGGTGCGGGTGCAGAAGAGCACATTCCCGTTGGCGAAAATGTGGCTGAAGGTGATATGCGGCGCGCCGTCGAATTCGGCGCGGTGCGGCCAGGTGCGACCGTTGTCCTCGGAAAGGAACACGGCATCGCGGGAGCAGCCAAACGCCTTGTTGTCCCGCTGGGAATCCAGGTACGGGCCTTCGGGCTGCAGCCGATACCAGAAATGGTCGGTTTCCGAATCCGTTCCCGGCTCCGGAGCGTTCGCGGCCGGCAGCGATCGTGGGCCGGGGTACAGGAGCGTGCTGCCGGTTGCCGCTGCGGCGGTCAGGAACCGCCGGCGAGACAAGCGTAGTTGTGGAGTCATCTTACCCTCACTTTGTTTGGGGGGGTGGAAGGAAAACCGGGTCAGGACTCGGCGAAGCACCCTGCGGGCCGTTCCGGTGGAAGAGTCCCGTCCCGGGGTGTTCAATTGATACCGTTTTCGCCCCGTTTTCT
>SLEY01000418.1 GCA_007124535.1 Planctomycetaceae bacterium | reverse complement strand
TCAGGCACGATTCGCTTCCTCCACGATGTCGTCGGCGCCGTACTGGAACGGGGAAACCCCGAACCGGCCGAGCGAGTCCAGGAATTCGGCCCGCTCCGGCATTTCAATCGTCATTTGTACCTTGATTCGGTATTCCTTCTTCCTCTGTTCCCCAATTGCCACCGCATCCTTCCGAAGCAGCCTGTCTCCAATCCGTTTGTCCCACCAGGTATCGTACCACACGGATCTCTTCCTTGGGATGGAGCTTCGATGCCGGGTCTTGGATCATGGGGAGTTCGCGTTTCTTCCGTGGCTCGGTTGCCGACGATGTCCCAAATCATCGCTTCCCGCTCCTGTTTGTCGCAGTGAATGCGGCCCGCTGGCACACACGGCCAGCGAAAGGATCGGAACCAGCAACAGCAGCTTGGTTTTCATCTTCCTGGTCTCCGCGCTGTTTGCCGGCGTGATTTTGGGGCAGATTGCTTCTTTTCCGGTCCGCGATCCGGCGGAGACGCTCGCCGCCGCTACCGCCCCCCCCTCTCGGCAGGGTGGCAGGTTGTCGGCTTGTCCGGTTTCACGGAGAATAGGACGTTGGATTCCGCAGAGGGGACCTTGAGGAGAGCTTCTTTTCGGGAAGGGGCGGGGGCTTCTTCACCGCGGCAACCAGCAGCATTACGAGGAAGGGGAATCATGACGCGAGCCGTATGGGGGTTGGGGATGAGCGTGTGCCTGGGCCTGATGCTGGCGGGCAGCGCCGGTGCGGGCGAAGGGATCATCGCTCCCGGAGCGGAATTGGAGAAACTGTCGGGCGAGTTCCGCTTTACCGAAGGCCCGGTGGCGGACGCGGACGGGAACGTGTATTTCACCGACCAGCCGAATGACCGGATCATGAAATGGAGCGTCGATGGCCAGCTGTCCACCTTCCTGCAACCCAGCGGGCGGTCGAATGGCATGTATTTCGATGCGGACCAGAACCTGTGGACGTGTGCCGATGCGAAGAACGAACTATGGAAGATCCGCCCGGACGGCGAAGTGACGGTGGTGGTTCGGGACTATCAGGGAAGATTGCTGAACGGGCCCAACGACCTGTGGATCCGGCCTGATGGCGGGTTGTACTTTACCGATCCTTACTACCAACGCGATTACTGGGACCGGGGCCCGCAGGAACAGGACCGCCAAGCCGTATACTACCTGGGGCCGGATCGCCAACAGTTGGTCCGGGTCTGTGACGATTTCGAGCAGCCGAACGGTCTGATCGGTACGCCGGATGGCAAGACGTTGTACGTGTCGGATATCCGGGGCCGCCGGACTTACGCTTATGACATCCAAGCGGACGGCTCGTTGACGAACCGGCGCTTATTCTGCGAACTGGGTTCGGACGGGATGACGATCGATGATCGGGGCAATGTGTATCTGACGGGTCGCGGCGTCACGGTGTTTGACGCATCGGGTCAGCAGATCGGGCAGATCGACGTTCCCGAGCGTTGGACGGCGAACGTGTGTTTTGGCGGGGCGGATCGCCGGACGCTGTTCATCACCGCCAGCGAATCTTTGTATTCGTTGCGGATGCAGGTGCGGGGCGTCGATCGCGACCCGTGGGAGAGATAAGGGAAGGGATGGCTGTCGAAACTCATGCGCCCGCGGCCTCTGCGGGGGGGAACGGTCGGGCGAGCGACCAGGGGGCGATCCGCATCCGCGGCGCGCGAATGCACAACTTGCAAAATGTGGATGTGGATATCCCGCGTGATCAGCTGGTGGTCCTGACGGGGCCCAGCGGTTCGGGCAAGAGCAGTCTGGCTTTCGACACGCTGTACGCCGAAGGCCAGCGGCAGTATATCGAGAGCTTATCGGTTTACGCCCGGCAGTTCATTCACCAGATGGAGCGGCCCGAAGTCGATTGCATTGACGGGTTACAGCCCACGATTTGCATCGACCAGCGGCCGGGCACGGCGAATCCGCGCAGCACGGTGGCCACGGTCACGGAGATCTACGACTACCTGCGCGTGCTGATGGCCCGGGCGGGCGATGCGGCGTGTTACGAGTGCGGGGCCCCGATTCGCCCGCAGACCGCGGCGCAGATTCTGGACGCCTTCCTGTCGTTGCCCGAGGGCGCCAAGGCGATGCTGCTGGCCTCACGGGTTCGCGGGCGGCGGGGCGGGCACCAGGAAGAGATCCGGCGGATTCGCAAAGCGGGTTTTGTCCGCGCGCGGGTCGACGGCGTGGTGTACGACATCGACCAGTTGCCCGAGCTGAACCCCCGCCAATTGCACGATGTGGAGGCGGTCGTCGACCGGGTCATCGTTCGGGAAAGCGTGCGGGCCCGGTTGGCCGATTCGCTCCAACTGGCCCTGCGGCACGGGGACGGCATCGTCATCGCTTGCTACCTGGACCCGGAGCGGGCGGACGCGGACCATCCGCGGGGGCGCTGGCAAGACCGCTTATTCAGCACGCGGCACGCCTGCCCCCAATGCGAACGGAGCTTCCCGGATTTGGAACCGCGGACGTTCAGCTTCAACAGCCCCTACGGCGCGTGCTCTCGTTGCGACGGTTTGGGGAAACTGGAACGTTTCGACCCGGCGCGGGTGATACCGGACGAGGCCAAGAG
>SLEY01000681.1 GCA_007124535.1 Planctomycetaceae bacterium | reverse complement strand
GCGCCGCTTGGGTCAGACCGAGGAACACCCGGCTGGCATATCCCGCCGGGATCTCCGATTCCGGGACTACGGCCAGCCGGACCCCCGTGGCTTGCCGGACATGATCCACCAGTTCGTCCGCAGCATACTGGGCCACCGGCAGGGGCTGGTCGGCCGTGACCACCACCGCCGTCGCCTCGCCGTCCACTACCAAACGCACATCCGCCGCTCCGGCCGCCGGGAACCCGATTGCCAGACCGACGAACAGCATCCACCTCAGTAATCGCATGTCGCTTCTCCCTCTCATCGCGCCAATGAACTCCGCTCCCCCATCCCGCACCCCTCGGTTCCACCGCAGCCAACGCCGAGTCGGTCTGGCGGATGGAAGCCGGGGGAGAACTCCTGCCGTTTGACTCAAGTGCCGCTGTCAGTGACGTCACCGGGCGGCAGCCGATCGGTTTCTGCCGGCGGGGGGCCAAGGGTCAGTGTCAGACGTTGCAGCCCCACGGGCTGATCGGCTTCCGCCGGCGAGAGGTCTTGACGGAACCAGACCAGGGAACCGGGAGCGGGGCGGTCCGCGGCATCGATCTCCAGCGGCTCTTCCGGATCCAGCTGGCGCCACTGGTCGGGCAACCTGCCCGGATCGCTGCTGAATCCCGCCCATACCGTGACCACCGCTGCCTGGGGATCGTCTTCGGCGACCGTCTCCCAACAGACGCTCAGTTCGCCGAGCGGCAGGTCGTCGGGCAGTGCCAGCGGTTGGGAGAGCCGGTATCCGGGCAAGCCTCGCCGCTGCCATACGGCGCCGAGGACGGTGCCGTGGTTTTCGGCCGAACTGCGATCGTGGACCGTGTCGCCCTGGCCCTCGTCCAGCGGCCAGTAGGCGACCAGCCCGGGCTCGCTGCCGTCCAGCGGGCGATGGCGGTCACGGCGGAGTTCGCCGGGCTTGCGGACGGTGTTCCAGATCCGGTGTTCGCGGGTGGCCCCGTCCAGCCAGCGTTCCCCGCGAAAGCCCCGGCCGATCGCGAAGGGACTGGGGCTCTCGCCTTCGAACACCACGTTCCCGCGGGTGTCTCGCAAATCGCCATCCACGTACGTGCGAACTTCGCCCTCCTCAAATACGATGGCGATATGGTACCAGCGGTTGGGCTCCTCCAGTTGCGTGGCGGTCCAGTAGCTGTCGCCGATGGCGGCTCGCAGGTCGCCGTCCGAGCTGGTCAGTTGCGAGTAGAATCGCGGTTCGTCGCCCGTGTTGCCCGACGAGCCGGTATGGTTCGCAAAGGCGTGGTACTGTTTCCAGAATTCCCAGGTAAACTGCTGACCCAGCGCCGCCTCGCCCGGCTGGAAATCCGTGGCGACATGGGCTCCGTCACCGTCGAAGCGGAGCACGGGCCGGTCGACCGGAACGAGGGCCTCTTGTTCCGTCGTCAAATCGACCAGCAACCCGTTTTGCCAGTCGTCGGCGGTGCGCAATTCCACGGCGGCCGGCAGGGCTTCGAGCGGCTGAGGATGTACCGGCGCGAAGGGCCCCTCGCTCCCGATTTGCCAGAGTTCGGCTACCGACGCTTCCAGAGCCGCGGTGGCCTGGCGTTGGGATTCCAGATCGGCCCCCGGGTCGCCGAGCAACTCGGCCAAGGCTTCGCGGCGGCTGCCGATGGCCTCCTGGAACAGGCCGCCGAACCCGTCGAGTTCCGGTTCCAACGCCTCGGCGGCCAGCGCCAGGACCGTCCCGGCCTGCTCCGCTTCACCCACTCGGCCGAGCAAGCCTTCCAGCGTCCCGATCAGGCTGCGGATGCGTTCGGCCTCGGTCGCCCGATCTTGCAAAGCCGTTTCCAACTCGACCGCCTCTTCCGCCAGAACGGCCACAATCGGCGTCGCGACGGGCAGGGTCGCCTGGTCCTGCAGGTCGCGGGCGCGGGCGATCAGCGATGAAGCTTCGTCGGCCAACCGGACCATGTGACGATACTCGGCGATCCCGTCGTACAGCGCGTACACCACGTCCAAGGTGTCGTGGACCGTGGCGTTTTCGACCGCCAGGATCTCCTCCACCTGATGCTGCAGATCGGGAATTCGGTCGCGCAGCTCGGAGCCAAACTCCATCGGACGCTCTTCCTCCAGCACTTCCGCGGCGGCGGCCAACGCCGCCGTCCCGGAGATCAGATCGTGAAACACCAGCATGTACGAGCGGCCGATCTCCAGCGAACGCGGGGCGCTCACCCTGCCGCCCAACTCGGGAGTATAACCAAAGCGGACGTTCAAACCCTCCTCGGTCATCGACCAGATCCGGAGCATTCCCGGTTGTCCCTCACTGCGGCGCGGCCCGACTTCGGGCTCCCGAGCGGTCATCGCCAGCGAGTACGGGCTGCGCATCAAATCCGGACTGGTGAAAAAGAAGGTGTCACCGGCGGAATGGAAATCCAGCAGGTAATCGGCCGTGCCTCCCGTATCCTCTCGCATCGCGGGCACAAACACGTCGATCGTCGAAAACCGGCCCGACGTGTTCCAGACCCGGTTGTGATCGCTGACGTTCTCCGCCAACATCTCCGGATTCGAGCGGCCGGATACGATGTAACGGCCGTCCGGATTGACCATCGGGTACACGAAGAACGTCGCCCACTCACGCAGCTGCTCGGCACGCGGATCGTCACTGACCAGAAAATCCAGGGCCCCATGCAACGCCCAGTTGCCCGTCTGTTCGCGCGGATGATTGCCGCTGACCAAGATCACCTGCAGCTTGCACTGGTCGGCGTCCGGAGCGGCGATCTGGAAGCCGAACAATTCGTGGGGCGGGATCTCGGGATCTTCCGGCCAGCCATGAGACATGCCCAGCACCAGTTGGGAATCGGCACTGGCCGTGGGCCCCACGTGCGGACTCGGCGCCATCTGTTGGACGTGATAACGCACGATGTCGACCGTATACTCGGGGCCCGGTTGCTTCGGATCGAGCACCAGGAAGCGGACTTCGGCGACCATCGCCCGGCCCCCGTCCCCTTCCGTTTGCAAGTCCTCTTGCAGCGGTTCCTCATCCGCCGGCGCCACGCCTTCTTCCGGTACCGCCGTGACCTGCAATGTGAACAGCCCCTGGGACTCGATCGGCTCCCCGTCATAAGGCTCCCCGTTCAGGGTTTGAGTTTCGATGCGAAACCCTTCCGGGACCACCACGCTGGGCGTGACGGGTTCGAAGTAAATCGCCGCTTCTTCCACTCCTTCGATCGTCAACGCGGGCAGGTCCTGACCTTCGACCCGACTGGCGGCGGATAACGTGATCAACAAGAACAGGGCAAGAACCCCTCGGATTATGGGCTGTTTGCTCATGGAATCGCCTTTTTTCTAAGAGGGTGGAATCTGCGCATCGTAGCACCGGCCGCAGGGGTCAACAAGTCCTGCCCGATTGAAAGGCAGCGGGTCGAGGCACGTGGTGACCGACCGGCTCCGAATCAGCTCTCCAGGATCGCCAGGGCCAGGGCGAGCAGACTGACCGCGTTCAACGCCAGATGGGCGACGATACACGGTACCAAACGGTGCGTCTGCCGATAGACATAGCCGATGCCGACCGCGTAGATGGTCAGCGTGACCAGTGCGGGAATGCCGTGCGGGAAATGCATCAGGGCAAACAGGAGGGCCGTGACGAGGATCGGCCAAGTGCCTTTCGCGGCCGCTTCGCTCGCCGAGGCGGGCCCTTCTTGGTCCACCGGCTCCGCCGCCGACTCGGCGGGCTCCGCCGGTTCCGGCAGGTCCGCGGACGGGGGATCGCCGACCTGAAAGGCTGGCGGCGGGGACGCCGACAAGAATGAAAGTCCCCGCGTGTGCAGCCGTTCGAACCAGCCTTGCAGCAGCGTGCGAAAAAAGAACTCCTCGACCACCGGGGCCACGATCAACGCAGCCAGACCGCTGACCAATAAAAACAAGGGGTCCCACCGCGCCTGCAACATCTCGATCAACGGATGCTCGTACGGCATCCAATAGGCAAGCAACGCCTGCAGGGCGTATACCGGGGGGCCCAGAATAACAAAAACGGCCCCACCAAGCCAGAAATCCTCCAGGATCCTGCCACGCTGGATGCCGATGTCCTCCCAAGTCGCCCGGACCGCCCTGCGGATCAGCAGCAGCCATAGGCCGGCAGCACTCAGCTTGGCCAAGGAGTCCACCAAAAATACCCCGACCCACTGGTCGCCGGTCATCTCGGCAAACAAGAACTCCGGTTCGCGACCCACCCAATACTGGATCGCCGTGGCAGCCAATAGCTGGGCGAACAGAAACACGGCGATGGCGGCCACCACTTCCCACACCGTCCAGGGGACGATCGCACGCGGTTCCCATTCCAAGAGCGGCTGACCGAGACGGTAACGCCGAATCAAGCGGATCCAGCCACGCACGCAGGCAACCAGCAGGAACGCGACAAAGGTCAGGGCCAGGGTCTGCATGATGGCATGGATCATCCCGGCGGGCCAAGCGGCGGCCAACGCCAATTCAAACTTGCGGCTTTCTCAACAGACGGACTGCGACCGCCACATACTGCGCCCCCGAGTAAATGGTCAGCAGCACGGCCACCCAGACCGAGAGCGGCAACCACCATTGGAACCCCAGACGGTAAGCTTGCGATCGATCCGCCAATACGAACAAACTGAATCCCGCCGCGACGCACTGAAACACCATCTTCAGCTTGCCGGACATCTTGGCCGAAAAGTCACCCCCCCGCTGCTCAATAAAACCGCGCAGGGCCGTCACCAGCAACTCGCGGGCAACCACCACGACCGCCATCCACGCAACAATCCCCGACCCCTCTTCCGAAGCCAAGAAGATAAAGACACCACAAATGATGATCTTGTCCACAAAAGGATCGAAAATGCGCCCCAGACGCGTCACTTGGCCAAACCGCCGCGCCCAATAACCGTCGACCCAGTCGGTCGAAGCGGCGATCACGAACACGACCAGCGCCGTGGAGTAGAATCCCCACGGGATCATCACGAACACCACCACGGACAGCACAAACCGCAGTGCCGTGAACAGATTGGGCACGTTCCAAATCATGGGAGGCACCGCCGTGCCCGGGGCATCATGCCCCTCCCTCTCGCTGGCTCCCGAATCGATCTTCGTGTCGTTCACAATCAGATTGCTCTCCAAATTCTGCCGCCTGCAAACCGCCAACCATTCAAGTGGATGCCACCCATTTTCCCAAAATCATCGTCGGGATCAACAAGGCTACGATCCCCAAAGAGTATAGGTCGCGGACCAGCAGGACCACCGCCGCATCCAACATGATCAGCGACCACAACGCGTGCCGCACGGCCAGCTGGACCTGCAGCGGCTCGGGGCGGACCACCGCCACCAGACACCGCCGCACGATCGTCATCGCCAGCATTGCCAACAACAGCCACCAGAAGGGCTCACTCAAGGTCAACTCCACCGCCCCAAACTCCGTGATCGTCCGGTGAACCCACCCCAAAACGGTGATCCCCAGGACCATCAGACCCACCGCAGCAGCCAATGCCGCACGACGGCTGATCCCCGCTTCATGCGTCGCAAAATAGGTGACGCCCGTAATGTACAGGCCGATTCCCAGCGCCGCATTGACATGATGCGGACCGAATCCCATCAGATGGGGGCCCATGAACGGCAAACCCAGGCTGGCGCCCAGCAGGACATTAAAAAATCGGCAGGTGCCCATCATCAGGGGTCCGGCCGCGGTCGCTTTCAGGACTCCGTTGTACAGAACAATGCCCAGGGCCAGTCCCAACGCAACCACTCCGCTCCGCCAAGCCAGCGGTGGGGAAGGCGGCCAATAGCCCGCCGCCCAGCCACACATCAGGCCTCCAACCCACAGACTCCAGCCCAGACGGCGGGCGGTCGTCCAGGCGATCCGCCCCGAAGGGATCGGACGTTCCGGCCGCTCCCGACGATCCCGAGCGATATCGAACACATCGTTCAAGACCATGCCCGCGCTGTACAGCAGGCAGGAGGCCGCCACCACCAGCACGAACCCGCCAACCGGGGTCACATCGGGTCGGACCAGAAAGTAACCCATCGCCACATCCGCCACCGCGGTGAACAGATTGGAAACCCGCATCAAGCGCAGATAATCCCAGAGTCCTCCTGTCGGGGGTTTGGAGACGCCATTCATGCGGCACGCTCGCATGCTCCGGCTACCAGCCACAACACGGCCATTCGCACCGCTACCCCATTGGTGACCTGGTCCAGTATGACGGAATGGGGGCCATCCGCCACGTCAGGCGTGACCTCAACACCTCGATTGATGGGCCCCGGCGCCAGGATCAAAATGCTGGGCTTGGCCCGCGCCATCCGCTCGCGATTCATGGCAAACAGCAGAGCATACTCGCGAACCGAGGGGAACGGCCGCGTCCGCTGCCGTTCGAATTGGATACGCAGCAGATTCAGCACATCGCACCGCGGTAACACCTGGTCCAGACTGTACGCCACCTCGACCCCATAATCCCGCCAATGCCGGGACACCAAGGTCGAGGGCCCGCAGACGATCACATGGGCCCCCAGTTTCTTCAAGCCCCAGATATTCGAACGGGCGGTGCGACTGTAGGCGATATCTCCGACCAACGCGACGGTCAGGCCCTCGCAACTCCCACGGTGTTCGACAATCGTCAGGATGTCCAACAAACCTTGTGTGGGATGTTCATGCGGCCCATCCCCCGCATTGATGACTCCGCATCCCACATTCTGCGCCAACAGATGGGGGGTTCCAGGAGTCGAATGCCGCACGACCATCACGTGAACATTCATCGCTTCGATGTTGCGAGCCGTATCGATGACGGTTTCGCCCTTCTTCACGCTACTGCCCGAAGCGGTGAATTCGACCGTGTCGGCCCCCAAGCGGCGGGCGGCCAAGGAGAAGCTGTTGCGGGTGCGGGTTGAATCCTCGAAAAACAGATTCGCGCAGGTCCGGCCCTGCAGCACCGGCAGCTTGACCCGAAACCCGTCCGTCGCCTGCTTGAACGCCAAAGCCGTGTCGAAAACCGTCCGCAGTTCATCCGCCGTCAGGCTCTCCAAATCCAGAAGGTGCCGACGATGCCAATTCTCGGGAAATGGAGGCACTTGGCCGGGTTGAATTTCCCTTACATTGGTGGACACAGGTCGCTCCTGTTGCTAGAAGGCGGTATTTGGTCCCCGCCAAGCGGCACAGCTTTCCAGTTGCGGAAAATCGCCTCGCGAACGTGGTGCGTGGAGTATAACAGGCAGTGACGCTGCCGCAAGCACTCGGAACCACGGACCCGTGCCCGGTTCGGGAGGGTGCGTTATAATTCTGTGGTGAAGATCCCCCTTACGATGCGTGCGACACGATGAGCCGACCGGCCGAAATCCTCCTGATCAGCGACCATCGACGCCAACTGCAACGCTGGGCTCGCATGCTGGACGGACCCGAACTGCGATTGTGGACCACCGGTTCGACATGGCCCGATGCCGATACGCTGGATGTGATCGTCACGGATCGCGCGATCACCACGGAATTGCTGCCGGACAACCGATACGATGTGCCCTTGACCCGCGGGGAAATCGGCTTGATTCGGTTGGGCGAAAAAGGCTCCGCCGACGTGGCCCTGCCCGCGACGCCGACGGCCAGCGAGTTGCGGCTGGCCTGCCTGCTGCTGGCCCAAGTGGTCCAACTCCGCCAGCGCTGTCACCGGCAGAGGGAGTCTTTGGGGAGGATGCGGCAAATCGCAATGAGCGATCCGCTCACCCAGTTGCCCAATCGGCGAGCGTGGCAGGAGCGATTGGCGGCCGACCAAGCAACCGTCGCCTCGAAAACCGACCGGATGAGGGGTGTCTGCGTGGCTTTACTGGATCTCGATCACTTCAAGTCAATCAACCAGCAGGCAGGACATATCGGGGGGGATCAGGTGCTGCGGCAAGTGGGCTCCCGGTTAGCCGCTTGCCGCCAGACAGGAATCTTTGCCGCGCGGCTGGGGGGTGATGAATTCGGGCTGATCCTGAACGCCTCCAACCAAGGTAACGCCCATCAATCGGTCGAAAACTTACGGGTCGGCGCCTGCTGCCACATCGTGCCCCCCATCACCGCCAGCGCCGGACTGGCTTTCGCAACTCGCGATGCTTCCCTGAACGACCTGTTCTACGCAGCCGACCAAGCGCTGCGGGGGGCCAAAGCCAACGGGCGCGACCGCACGGCCGCCGCCCACTTCCCTAAGACGACTCCCGCCGCAACATGGGCTTCAACTCCATAACAAAATCCCGCACGTCCTGATACTCGCGATACACACTGGCAAAACGGACAAAGGCCACCTGATCTAGATCCTGCAAGCGAGTCATCACCAGATCCCCCAACGTGCGGCTGTCGATCTCGTCTTCTTCCCGGTCATAGACAAATTGCTCAATCTCCGCCACGACACCGGCGATCTGCTTGGCACTGATCGGGCGCTTCCAACAGGCGCGTTCCAAGCCGTTCCGAATCTTCTCACGCTGAAACGGTTCGCGTAAGCGATTCTTCTTGATAACCTTAATTAAACGCCGTTCATACCGCTCGTAAGTGGTGTATCGCTCGCCACAATGCAAGCAACGGCGACGGCGGCGGATCGCCGCGCCATCCTCGCCCACGCGAGAATCACTCACGCGGTCGTTATCCGATCCGCAATACGGACATCTCATCGGTTCCTGATGCCTTGCTGTTCGAGGCGACCCATCGTCTCGTTCGCAACACGCTCGAGACTCTTCGAGTATAGTCGAACGGCTACCCAGCGAGCCAGTACCACGGCCCGACGGCTGCACCCGGCACGCGCCGCTTTCCCGGCGGAACGTCGCATGAACGCGAATCCTTCACTGCGGCTCCATCCCGGGGTTCGTCGGGCAGGATTGCCTGACCTACGGCATGGTGCAGGAACGATTTTTCGGGCTTGGTGGTCGATTCCCTTGGGAATTGTGGCACGAATGTGGGGGAAAGTGCCCCGTTCCGCCTCGTGCGAGTGGCAGGGGACCCGCCCGGCGACGTCGTGGATTCGAGAGGGCAATCCAGAGCATGGGACTGCGAGAAAAGGCGGCCGCAACCCGGAAAGTGCGAAAAATCAGTGACCCCGACGGGACTCGAACCCGTGTTGCCGGCGTGAAAGGCCGGTGTCCTAGACCACTAGACGACGGGGCCTGATGGCATCCAGGACCCGCGCGAGGCGCCACGCCCTGAGATAGCCGAGTTTATAACCGGGTCGCCCGGGAGCGTCAAGGGGGCCGGCCATCCAATCAGACGCTCCCACCCTTTTTCCGGGAAAATGCAACTGGCCAAGAAAATCGGAAACGCTCGCCGAAAAAAGCCACCAGGAAGAGATGCAAAACCACCCAATCAGGTGTCCGTGCCCGTCTCACCAGTTTTCGCCGGTTGAACTACGTCCGCCAGCTCACTCCGCTTGATCGCCTCATACACTTCGCGGCGATGCACGGGAACTTCCTTCGGAGCTTCTACGCCTAACCGGACTTTGTCACCACGGATCTCCACCACCACGATGGTGATGTCGTTGTTGATGACGATACTCTCGTTCTTCTTTCGAGACAGGACCAACATCTTGCCATTCCTTTGCAGTACTATCCAGCCCCTCCGAGGTTCTGTTATCCGCCAACAAGGCCGGACTGTGGTCGTGTAGGCACAACCACGCTCCACCTGCGATTCACCATATCCATGCAGAGGACTAGGTGTTTGCCTGAATTCACTTTACGCGATCAGGCGCGCCAGTCAAGCGAATGCCAGGAGACCGCATGACTTTCGGTCAACTATTTGCCCAACTACGACCTACAACCCTTACGTATGCTGCCACCCCAATGTTCGTCAAAATCTTCACCGGGATGTGCGAGGCGGTGATCGCGGCAGTTGCGATCGGTCGCGATCGTTCTATAATCAAATCAAACGGGCCCTGAGCCCGATTCAAGCCCGGCTTATACGGTCGGGCAAGTTGCACGGCCCCCAAAAGGGCGCAACGCACGTTTTTCCGTTGGTCTTGCTTCAATTTGCGAATTATGGCTTCTCACGTTTCCTCGCCGCCAAAACTGTTCACCATCACGGAAGCGAATGCCAGTTTACCTCTGGTCCGGGCAATTACCCGGGATTTGGTTCAGGCT
>SLEY01000639.1 GCA_007124535.1 Planctomycetaceae bacterium | reverse complement strand
TTTGTGCTTTGTGCTTTGTGCTTTGTGCTTTGTGCTTTGTGCTTTGTGCTTTGTGCTTTGTGCTTTGTGCTTTGTGCTTTGTGCTTGGTGCTTTGTGCTTGGTGCTTTGTGCTTTGTGCTTTGTGCTTTGTGGTTGGTGCTTGGTGGTTGGTGCTTGGTGCTTGGTGCTTTGTGCTTGGTGGTTGGTGGTTGGTGCTTGGTGCTTGGTGGTTGGTGGTTGGTGGTTGGTGGTTGGTGGTTGGTGGTTGGTGGTTCCTGACTCCTGACTCCTGCTTCAGAATTCCCGGCCCTGATCCCTGATCCCTGACCAATGACCAATGACCAATGACCAATGACTATTTGTAATGCCCGGTGGGGCGGAGAGGGAGGAAGAATGCGCATCAAGCCAAACCATGCAGGCCGCCAGGCCGATCGTATGCAGGCGAAGCTCGGGACATCCATCGCATGAGACCCGAAGGCATGGCTCCCGGACCGAGGACACAAGTGAGCAACCGACTGCCAAAATGACAGACCGACCGCCAGGCGGTCACGACAAAGAAACTCGCTGTCCCACCGAACTCAGGAACCCGATCCCGACACGGCCAGCACGTCGCCCAGCCGATTCCCGCTCGAGCCAGAGGCGGCAGCAACCCCCGTCGTAGAACGACCGTTCCCTGTCCGTGCTGGGCCACGGCCTTCTGGTCTCGCAGCAGCAGCTCGATCGGCGTCCCGTCTAAGTCAGCTGGGGCGACGACTTCCTCCGCGGACCCATGAACACCCCGGTGGCCGGCCACGGACCGCTTCGAACCTCCAGCACCGCACACCGCTGCCATCCCCACCTCACGCGGATCGCGCCCGGCCATCCGCGGCCGCGAAAAAATCCAAAATTTTGCACGCTTGCCGAAAGCTCTCTGCGAGACAACCGCTGACGGACGGTTTGCGATGCGGTTGGAGACGTTCGGTCGGAGGTTTCGGCGGGGTCGGGAGACGCTCGCCGAGCCAGGAACGGCGAATTGCGACCGAAGACGAATTTCGATTTCGATCTCGATCTCGATTTCGATTCCCTTTGCGTCTTTGCGTGAGGCTTGAGTTGTTATGTTGTTATCGCCGGAGGTTTTGATGATGGATTCATTGATTCGGGATTTGGATGTTGCGACGGCGATTCGGGTGTTGCAGACGTTTGCCAGCGCGCGGGCTCGGCAGGCGGATTATGTGACTCGGTGGACGCGGCACAGACCTGATCAAGAAACTGGTCGCCCATTTCGGGGCGTAGTTTTCTGGTCGGAATGCGGATGGCAGAAATATTGATGGCAGAAATCGGGTTTCCGTGCGCGGTAATGAAATCGTTTTTTGGTTGGGGCGAACTCTGCGCGCTGGTCTTTGGTCGGGGGGTCAGGGGGCAGGGGTTATGAACCGCAACTCAGCAGGTAGGAAGCATCGACGCAAATCATCTCATCCCTCAGTCGACTCCGCCGCAGGAACGTCCCATACAAGTCCCGCCTGGGATGGGTGAGGCGGAAAGCGAGAAGAAATGCGCCTAAGGCCAAGCCTGTCAGGCCAAGCGGATGCAACGTTGGCTCAGCGCTACTCCACATCAATGGGAAAGCTAACGACCCACAGGTCGAGTTGCTCCAGACGCGTCTTCCAGCGCATCTTGAAGGCGTGCAACCACGCTCGGTTTTCGGTCGAATCCGGAACATCTGCGACGATCTTGACCAAGTTGTCCCGGTAGAAAACGCCTCCATGTCGCCAGTGGCCTTCGACCTTTTGCGTCTCGTAGCTGGTCGCCCCAAAGTGGTCAACGATCTCCAGGACCGCGTCCGCCAGCCACTCGGGCGGGACATCGCGCCCGTCATTGAACTGAAGCGGGAGCAGTACCTCGAAGCGCCGCCAGTTGCTCGCCATAAGTCGCCTTCCCCTTCACGCTGAACGGAATGTTCTGATCGGCCAATGCTTCGAGCGCCGCTTCCGGCACGAGATGTTCCCCGGTTCGGAGAACCCGGCCCGAGAAACGACCGAGAAGGTAGGCAAGTGCCTTTTTTTCCGTAACACGATCGGGGAAGGTGATCGTAACCATCGTTCAACTAGCTCCTCGTTGTTCTTGCCATCAAGTTGCTGGACCGGGGGGCGTCGGCCGCAAATTCGTCGTGAGACGAACCACGATGATACCACACCACGGCAGCGATGGCAAGCAGAAGACGGCCGCATGATTTCACGAATCCATCACTACGAACGACCGATGACCGATGAGGGTTTCATGGGACGCCGGAGCGTCCGGTCTTGCGTTCCCACGCGGAAGCATGGGAACGATGAACGTCACGAACCACGAACCGCTTGCTCGGTCCCGCGGGCGGGGTTAGACTGGTACGCTCGGTCGGTCGATGTCGGGACGGGATGGACCATTCCCCCGTGTGAGGGGCCAGGAATTGGAGGACCGGATGAAATGTCTGACGATTCAACATGTTCGCGGGGTTGGTGGGGAGCGCGGGGTGCTTTACTTGGGGCCGGGTCGCGGGTGCGAGGTCGGGCCGGTCGTACAGGTACTGGAACATCAGGTAATCCACCAACTGGTCATAGGCGGCGCCGACCTGGTTCAGGCTGCCTTGGACGTATTCGGTCAGCAGGTCGCGCACCGCTTCGGCCCCCTGGCTTTCGTACACGCGGAGGGCCGTCGCTTCCAGCTCGGTTTGCCGGGCGAAAAAAGCCGCTTCCGCGGGCTCCAGGAACTGGCGGACGTCCTGCATTACATCCTGATATCGCAGCTGGTTCGCCAGATTGGCGACCAATCGATAATTCCAGGCAACTTGGCCGCGGTCGATCCGCGTGAGATCGGGGGCTGTGGTCCAGGCGTCGGGCAACTCGCGGACGCCGGGATAAATCGGTACCAGACAACTGGTCGCCGCCGGCCCGTGGGCGAACCAGGCAAGGCTGCCGATCGGGTCCGGCATGGCTTGCCGAGCCTGTGAAATGAACACGAAATTGCTGGCGGGCGTGCTGATGGTCCGTTCCGGTTCGACCTCCAACAGATCGAACAACTCAGGGGGTCCCCACGGCCGCGCTAAGGGACTCTTTTCGCCCTCCACCTGGAACGCCGGATCCGCGGTCAGATCGAATTCGCTGTCCTCGTAGCCATCCCGCATCACCGCCATCAATCGGGCAACCGTGACCGGGTGATCCGGCGGGACCGAAAACGGAAAGGTGCCGGACGCCGGGTCGCTGCGGGGCGCCAGGCCTTGGGATGGGGCCAGCTGGGAGAGGACCCGCCATTCTCGCAAGGCATTCCCCCGGTTGCCCGCGCCCCCATACACTTCGTGCCAGACAAACGGTTGGCCTTCCTCCCAAAAGCCCATCTGCCGGGCCAGGGAGTAGAGATTGGCCGAGGCCAGGAACGTCTCGGGGTCGTCCGGATCGACCCGACCGATCCGGCTGCGGTTGGCACTGACCCCCACCGCATGGTCCGGCACGCGCTGGGCGCACCAAACGCCGCCGGGCTGTCCGGAGTCGGCAGTCCAGCCCCGCTCGGGTCCGAAAATCTCCAGCAGCCAGACCTCCGTCTTGTCCGCGATCGGCAGGGCCACTCCCGCGTCACCCGCCCACGTGTACAAGAAACCGTGATCTTCGACCATCGCGCCGATCAACTGCACCGCTTGGCGAGCTGTCCGGGCGCGCATCAGTCCGTTGGCGATCAGCGACGTCGTCCAGTGCGAACTGTACGGGCTGACCACCCCGGCCTGCGACGTCAAGCCCTCACGCATCGGGATGTACTCCAACGCGATGCTGACCCCGTGCTCATTCATCCCCCCCAACGTTCCCGCGCCGAATACCAGGCAGCGATGCGTCCTTTCCAGCGGGGGCAGATGACCCACGGTGTCCCGGCCGTTCCGCGTCATCGGTACCGGCCGGTCGCCATAATCGTCGCGACCGGGCACCAAGTACACCCTGCCCATCTGGTTGCCGTCACAGGAACTGCTCATCAGCACCGCACCGTCGGCGGTCGCTTTCCTGCCCACCAGGATGGTCGTACAGGCCGAAAGCTCCGGCTGGGTGCCGGGCGCTGCCGTGCAGACCGCCAGCAACATCACTTTGGTCTTTTCCCAGGACATGCTTCGCTCCCCCTCATGTTCACCAATTGAACCCGTATCGTCACGGTTTGTTAGAGCAGATCGCGGTGTTCGCGCCAACGGGAAGCGGGCCCGACTTAGACCTCGATCAACTTCCAGCCGCCGTGGTGGAAGCGGTACAGGACCAGAGCGGCGCGGACGGTCAGGTCGGCGACCATGGCGTACCAGGCCCCCAAGACGCCCCAGCCCCAACCGGCCAGCACCACGGCGGTGCCCGGCAGTTGGACGGCGTCGAAGGCCAGCCAGTAGGCCAGCGGCAGGCGGATGCCCAGGAAGCCGATCATGGTGAACGCCAGCGGCCAGCGGGTGTCCCCGGCTCCGCGAAGGGCGCCGCTCAGGATCATGGTCAGGGCCAGGGCGGGCATGGCCAACGAGATCGTCCGCAGCAGCGGGGCGGCATGCAGCGCCACCTCCAACTGGCCCGAACCGATCAGCAGCAAAGCCAATTGCGGGGCGAGGGTGTAGAACAGCAACCCGGCCCCGGCCATCAAACCGCCACCGACCAGCAGGGCCATCAGCACGCTACGGCCCGCCCGGTGGTGGTCGCGGGCGCCCAAGTGCTGGCCGGCCATCGTCGCCGCGGCCATCTGGAACGCGACGCCCGGCAAGAACGCCAGCGATTCGATGCGAATCGCCACCCCGTGCGCCGCCGCAGCCAGGACCCCCAACTGGTTGATCAACGAAACGAACCAGAACTGGCAGCCGATCAGAGCCAGCATATCCATCCCGCCGGGCAGCCCGATACGGAGCAGGCGGCGGATCAGGCGCCGGTCGGGCCGCAGCCACCGCCGGCCGATCCCCAAACCGGCTCGACCCCGCCAGAGCAAGCTCATCATCAGCATCCCGCCCACGCAGTAGCCGCTGGCGGTACCCGCCGCCAGGCCGTTCCAGCCCAGTTCCGGCAGCGGCCCGAGCCCCAGGACCAGCGACCAGCTGACCACCACGTTCACCGTATTGACCACCAGCATCACCATCAGGCCGGCGACCATGTCTCCCGCTCCTCGCAGACTGGCGATGCCCACCGTCTGCATCATGACCAGCGGGATCACGGGCAACAGCCAGCGGATATAGCTGATCGCGTGTTCTCCCGAGCTGCCTTGCATCTGCAGCAGGCGGATCGCGCCGGGCACGAAGGCCGAGCCGCAGGTGGTGATCAGCAGGGCCAGGAGGGCGCCGACCAGCAGAGCCTGGTTGACCACGTGGCGGGCCATCTCGCGGTTGCCCGCCCCGATGAAACGGGCGACCAGGGCGGTGGCCCCGATGGCCACGACCGCGAACATGCCGTGGGTCAGCCACAGCACGTAGGCCATCAGGTTCATGGCGGCCAGATGCGGCTGATCCAGGTAATGGCCGGCCAGCACCATATCGGACAGCCCCAGCAGCATGGCCAGCAGCTGCTCGGCCAATACCGGCAGGGCCAGGGCCAGCATGGGCCGCAAGGTACCCGGTTGGGTGACAAGGGTGACGGACACGATCATGCTCAGCCGGGGTTTCCGGCTGCAGCTCCGGGAAAGGTGGGGTCAGAACGCGGCGAGCCGTCGATATCCCGGGGAACATCCGGCAAACGGGGGACGCGGGGCAGTTGGCTTTCACCGGCGGGCGCCAGCCGCAAATCGCCTTGATCCGCGGCACGGAACGGGGATTCCAGCCGGCGGTCGGCCAGATTGCCAGCCATCCGGACCGGGCCCTCCACCCGTTCCTGCCGAATGTCGAAGCCGTGGAGCAGATTGTTTTCGATTTCCAGGCCGGGATTTTCCGCGAACACGCGCACGCCGCGGCGGCGGGGATTGTCGGGGTCATGCACGCTGTTGTGGACCAGCCGGATGCCGCGCGTGTAGGCCAGGAACACCGGGTTCATGGGCGCTCGCACGATGAAATTATTCCGCACCAGGAAATCGGCGGCATGGAAGGGCGTTCCGGCCGGGCGGTGAGCGTTTCCCAACGCGATGCCCTGGTCGCAATCGATAATGATGTTCCGCTCGATCCGGCAACCTTGCGATTCGAACCAAACAAAGATCGCCCCCCGCCCCGTACGGGTGCGACCTTGGATCCCCACGAAGACATTGTCGCGGATCGTCCAGTCCACGGCATCCATCAAGTCGATCGCGCCCACGTAATTGCCATCGAAATTGTCCGGGCGGTCGTGCGGGTCGTCGGTAAAGCGTTTGGGGCGGTCGTTATAGAACAGGCAGTATTCGATCACCCCGCCCCGCGTCTTCAGCCGGGGCGAACGGACCGACTTGACCCCCCGCTGCCAGACGTTGCGGATCACACAGTTGCGGATCGTGACCTGATGGACGGGCGTGTCGTTGTTCAGCTTGATGCCGTTGGCCACCACATTCTGGACCGTCAGATCGGCGATCGTGACCCCGCTGGCATTGCGGATCCCGATCAATTCGATATGCCGGCTGGCTTGGCCGTCCAGAATCACCGCGTCGCGGTTGCCCGAGCGGCTCCGCAACGTCACCCCATCCGCCGTGATCTCCAGATAGCGTGGCAGCCGGTAATGCCCGTCGGCGATCAGGATCGTCGTTTCCGGTTCAGCCCGGGCGACTGCCTCCTGCAGTTCGGCAACGGTTTCGACGTGCACGACCCTTCCTGCCGGGTCCGGCAGGCGGGGCGCGCGGGGGAACCACGGCTGGTCCGGCGGTCCCGCCTCGGCCCGCGCCGCTCCGGCGGCCAGCCCCAGCAGCAGGACGGCTGCCAGGCAAGCTCGAACGGGGGGGAAGTCGGTGGGAGAATTCGGTAAGCTCGTCATCGCAGGTTTCCCGGAAAATGAAGATGGCTCGATCCCGTCTGATTATCCGCCAGAGAGCCCCCGGAAGGCAATGGGATACGGGTCAATTCGTCCGTTGCATCGTTCCCACGCTTCCGCGTGGGAACGTACGGTTTAGACGCTTCGCGTCTTTTCTACTTTCACACATGAACCTCCTGCGTCGTTTTCAGTTGATACTGTTCCTTTCATGGGACGCGAAGCGTCCGAGCTTGCGTTCCCACGCGGAAGCGTGGGAACGATGCCCGTTTTACCCCTTTAAGCGGGTCATTATTATTCTTTGGCAGATGCTGAGTGCAGCGAAATGCGTCGGGCACCCCCACAAAATGCCCGGTTTATACTCCTGCCCCCGGGAATTTCAAAAAATTTTTTGAAGACACCTGGAAAGATCGGGACCTTGCGATATAACAACACAACAGAAAGGAACTGCGACCATGCCTGCTGCCACCTTGCGACTGACCGACTGGCCTGCTTTGGAACATGCGGCCGAGTGCCTGCGCACCCTGGCCCATCCGCACCGTTTGCGCTTGGTTCAACTGCTGCTGCAGGGGGAATTTCCGGTCGGCCAGTTGGCGGAGGCTTGCGAGTTGCCCAGTGCGATGACGTCCGAGCACCTTCGCTTGATGCAGCGCTGCGGCCTGTTGGAGAGCGAAAAGCGGGGCCGGCGGGTTTTCTACCGGGTCGCTGATCCGCACCTGAAGCCTATTCTGAAATGCATCGAAGACCGATTTGGCGTGACGGAGTCCCCGTGAGGGTTCCCTGGTTCAATCATTTTGATTTCGAAGGAGTTAAGCATGAGTATTGCCACGATTTCTCCGCAGGAATTGCAGGCGAAGGTGGGTGAGGGACAATCGATTGAATTGATCGACGTCCGCACCCCGGTCGAGTTTCGCGAGGTGCATGTGACGTTTGCGCGGAACTTGCCGCTGGAGCGGTTGGATCCGAAACAGCTGGCCGGCGAGGCGAATCAAGCGGACCGGACCTTGTATTTCTTGTGCCGATCGGGCAGCCGTGGCAAGCAGGCGTGCGAGAAGCTGCTGGCCGCCGGTTTCCCGAACGTGGTCAATGTGGAAGGCGGGACCCAGGCCTGCGAGCAGGCCGGTCTGCCGGTCGTTCGCGGCAAAAAGGCAATTTCGCTGGAACGCCAGGTCCGCATCGCGGCGGGCTCGCTGGTGCTGGTGGGCGCCGTCCTGGGCGCCGTGGTCCATCCCTATTGGATCGCCTTGTCGGCCTTTGTCGGCGCCGGCCTGATCTTCGCCGGGGTGACCGATACGTGCGGCATGGCCCTGTTGTTGGCCCGCATGCCATGGAATCAGGTATCCGAGGCGGAAGATGCGGGTGGGGCATGTGGAGTTTGTGATACGAACCGTGGTTGAGTTCCGCCCGCGGTCGAAGCTGGAAACTTTTTCACAAGTCAGGAGTGTTGGCCATGTTGAAACAATACTATTTGGGTTGCCTCTCCCATGCCTCGTATCTGATTGCGGACGAGCGGACCAAGCTGGCGGCGGTCGTCGATCCTCAGCGGGACATCGAGCAGTACGTGCAGGATTTAGCCGAGGGCGGTTATACGTTGCGTTACGTTTTCCTGACGCACTTCCATGCCGACTTCCTGGCGGGTCACATCGAGTTGCGGAATCGGGCGGGCGCCCGGATTGTGATGGGCGCCCGGGCGCAGGCCGAATTCGACTTCGCTCCGGCCCGCGAAGGCGACGAATTCGAACTGGGGGATGTGCGTTTGAAGGTCCTGGAGACCCCGGGGCACACGCCGGAAGGCATCTCCCTGCTGGTCTTCGATCCGGCACAGGGCGACACGGAGCCGCAGGCGGTGCTGACGGGGGACACCCTGTTCATCGGTGACGTGGGCCGTCCGGATCTGCTGGCTTCGATTGGCGTCACGGCGGAGGAGTTGGCCCAGATGCTGTACCACTCGCTGGAAAAACTCCGCCAGTTGCCGGACGCGACCCTGATCTACCCGGCTCACGGCGCCGGGTCGATGTGCGGAAAGAACCTGAGCCAGGAAAAGGTCTCGACGATGGGCGAGCAGAAGCAGTTCAATTACGCGTTGCAGCCGATGGGTTTGGAGGAGTTCAAGCGGTTGGTGACGGCGGACCAGCCGGAGGCGCCGGACTACTTTGTTTACGATGCGATCAAGAATCGTCAGGAGCGCGCCGATTTGGAGACCACGCTTGGCCAGTCGTTGCGGCCGCTGTCGGTGGCCGAGGTTCGGGAGTTGGGCGAGCAGGGGGCGCAGATTCTTGACGTGCGGGACGCCGCCGATTTCGCGGGCGCGCATTGGTCCGGCGCCCTGAATATCCCCCTGCGCGGCAAGTATGCCAGCTGGTGCGGTACGCTGCTCCGGCACGAACGCCCGATCGTGGTGATTGCGGATCCGGACAGCGAGGAGGAGGCGATCATGCGTCTGGGCCGAATCGGGTTCGACAATGTGGCCGGATACCTTCAGGACGGCATGCGGGCGCTGGAGGCCCATCCTGACCAACTGGGGAAGATCGTCCGGATCACGGCGCCGGCGTTGGTCGAGCAATTGAAATCGGAGCAACCGCCACAGGTCGTGGATGTGCGTGCCGAGAAAGAATGGGAGGGCGGACACATTCCGGGCAGCTGGAATCTCCCGCTCCCCCACCTTCGCGACCGGCTGGCCGAATTGCCGGACGATCGGCCGCTGGTGGTGCATTGCGAAGGCGGCTACCGTTCGGCCATCGCCAGCAGTCTGCTGGCTCAAGCGGGTGGGCGAGCGGTGTTCGATCTGGTTGGCGGCTACAAAGCCTGGCAGGCAACCGGCGAGAACTTCGCCGGGGTCACGTCTTGAGCAAGCCCTGACCCATGCGAGGGCGTGAAAGGTGGGCGGCGATGGGGTTCGCCGCCCGATTCATGCGCGGACAAGCAGATTCGTGCACGGGCAGGCAGATTCGTGCACGGGCAGGCACGGTGCGGGGAGGGTGATCGAACCGAATCCCCTTCCCGGCGCCTGCGAATTCGAAAAGTGGACGGCGGCGTGCCCCCCTCAGGACCACTTCAACACGGCCCCGCTATTGGCGCTGCTGGCCAGCGCCGTGTACTTGGCCAGATACCCGGTTTGATACCGCGGTGCGGGCGCTTGCCAGTTCTGGCGGCGTTCCTGCAGTGTTTCCTCGGACAGATCGACCTTCAAGGTACGGCCGGGGATGTCGATGTCGATTCG
>SLEY01000306.1 GCA_007124535.1 Planctomycetaceae bacterium | reverse complement strand
ATGCGACCGGAATCGATTTCACTTCGGCACTTCTTCAGTTGGGCCGTTGAACGGATCGACTGGACGCGACATGTTGACTTACAGCAACTGGCGGACATGGTCTGACCGATGAATTCGATGTGGCTGTGGCCGCTGTCGCCTGCCCACTGAAGTTTTGGATGCCAGCATGGCCACGACATGCTGCCGCTCGCCCGGCCGCAGGATTCCCGCATCGGTCGTGTCAAACTCGCTTCCTCCCGAGTACGCGGCAGCCACCAGCAGGAACATGAACCAGGGCCAGATTGTCGCACGCATCGGGATTAACTCCTTGTAAGGCGGGCGGCTTCGGTGCGCATCCGCAATTCGACTTCCCAGCCTTCTTGGCGGATCCGCAGGTCCAGGTAGCTGAGGAAGCGGAACACGGCCAGGAAGAGCGCCGTCAACCAGAGGGCGGCGGGGAAGCCGGCGGCCAGCAGACCGGGGCCTTGACTCCAATCGTTCCAGAGGACGCCGGACAGGAACAAGAACGAGCCGTAGCTGCCGAGGACCAGCATCAGGCCGACAGCGGCGGCGGCCAGAGCCCGCAGCACGAGTCCCCCCGTGGCCGCGCTGTGCAGATTCCAACTCCGCTGGCCAAGATTGACCTCATCCGGCGCGGCCGCCCGCAAGGGCGCCCTTTCCAGCAGCACGATCTCGTTCACATACGGGTGGAACATTCGGAACAACCAGGCGTACAGGACCAGCAGCAGGGGCACGAACCCCTCGAGGAAGAAATTGAATTCGCCATCGCGTTCCAAGGCCGCCAGCAGCAGCCAGGCAAAGGCGGCGCCGCGAACCAGCAACTGGCACCACAGCAGGCGCGGCAACAGCTGCCAGAATTCCCGCAGCACCCCGCCCAACCGCGGCTGATCGGAAAACACCGCCTGACCCAGGAACAACGTCACGGGGGCGGATCCCAAAGGAGCTTGCAAGATCACCAGCAGGGTCAGATGCCAGAGGAATCGCCCGGGAAACCGGCCTGCGTCCAGCCCCTGCAGCATCCAGACCATCAGCCCGTAATTGATCAGCATCAAGGGGACCAGTCCTACGGCCATGGCGGCCAGGAGCGGCTTCAGATAGTGGCGGAGTACCTGCAAGGACAGATCCAGGGTTTCCAACAGGCCCCGTTCCCGGATCGCGATGTGCGTCTTATCCCACTCCATCGGTGCGGCTCCGCGGCGAACCCAAGAAGACCAGGTAGAACACCAGGATGCCCGCGGAGAGCAGGGCCACCGCCAGTTTGATGCCGAAGGGCAAGGGGGCGG
Source organism: Planctomycetaceae bacterium (assembly GCA_007124535.1). Taxonomy (GTDB): domain Bacteria; phylum Planctomycetota; class Planctomycetia; order Pirellulales; family Pirellulaceae; genus SLMF01. Next base: position 8,801 of record SLEY01000306.1, on the reverse strand, counting down.
GGGAGATAAAGCCTTCGATCAGGGCGGCCAGAAAGAACAAACACATCGCCGCGCCCATCACGGGCATGGCTTCCTGAGCCGAGCGGCGGAGCGAGGCGAGGCGGCGGAGACGTCCGGGCGCCAGCCAGGCGACTCCCAACCGCAAACCGGCGCCGGCCGAGAGGACGATGGCCATCAATTCGAAGGGACCGTGCGCCGTGACGAACTCGAAGAAATTCGCCCCCTCCACAACTTCCGGGCGGGCCATGTACCCGAAAGCCGCCCCCAAATAGGCGGCGTTGAACAGCGTGATGAACACCCCGGGAATCACCAGCAACCCGCCGGCAAAACACTTCAAACCGATGCTCGTGTTGTGCCGGATGTACAGGCTGGTCATGATCACATCGTCCTGCAGTTCGCGGCCGGTCAGCGGTTGGGCGAAACTGGTCTCCAGCTGCTCGATTCCCGCCGCCGTCAGGATCTGCTCGGCATACTCCGGCCAAGTCGCCCGGGAGAAGGCGAGGAAGGCCGACGCCAGAAAAACCCCCCAGAATAACAGGAACGCCAGCTGCACACACGGTTCCCGGGCAATTCGCCCCGGGACGTCCCGCAGCAGCAGCCGGCCCCAGGCGGCGAAATCGAACGTGCGCGAACGGTACAACTGGTTGTGTGCCCGGCCCACCAACCGATGCAGGTACAGCACCGTCCTGGGCGGCAGTTGCCAGGCGTCGGCCAGTGCCAGGTCGGCGCAGGCCGCTCGGTACAGATCGGCGAAGCGAGCCGCCTGTTCCGCCGTCACCTGCCGCCGCCGAGCCTGCAACTGATCAATCTCCCGCTCCAATTGCAGCCAGTCGGCACGGCGTTGTTCCAACAGTTCCGCCACCTTCATGAGCCCGACCTCCCCAATCCGTCTCCATTGGAGCCCCCGATAAAGGCACGGTGGTAAAGGGCACACACCAAGAGATCATCACTGGTATCGGCAGGCAAACCCAACTGCTGCGTCAGGGGCGCCCCCAAATGGCGTGCGATTTCACGCCGCCGAGCGGCGTGCAACACGGGCCGCCGCTCCACATAGGCTGCCAGCGTGCGGGCCAATTCCGGACTGACCGCCAAATCGGCCGGCAGGAGATCGGCCAACTGGGCAACCCGCGGATCATCCCATTGCGCGACACCCGTCCACCAGGGACGTTCTTCGCTGACCACCATCGTCCCGCAGACCAAGTCGCCCAATCGCTGGAAACGCCGGTTGCAGCTCATCACCACCAGTCCCAGAAAGAACGTAGGAAACAAATATACGGGTGGCAGGTTGCCGAACACCTGGAGTGAAATCAGGGGATACATGTCGACCGCCCGCAGGACGTTCCGCATCACTGCCTGCAGGGCATTGATCGGTTGGCCATGGATCGTCAGCACGCGGATGCCCAGCAGCCATTTGCCGGGCGTCTGCCCATTCCAATACGACTCGAAAAAGCCGCCATAAAACCATTCCAGGAGGAACCAGACCAGCAGGATCGCGGCCACGGCCAGGGCCCCGGCGCCGAGCCAGTCCAGCAGATTGGCCGCCACGACGATCACCAGCAACAACCCGAACCGGGCGGCCAGATCCAAGAGATAAGCAGGCCAACGGCGAAAGGGCCCCGCGACTTGATAGTCAAAGGCGATGTTCTCCGGCGTCACGATCTGGATCGTGGTATCGATTTGCGGGGCGAGTGCGGCCATACGTCCGATTATTGGCATCCAGCCCCTGCGATGCAAGCTGTCGCCAACAGCGCGGAACGTTGCCGCATGTCCGGCGGACCCCTTGCCATGCCCCACCGGCGCAGGTTAGAAAACGAGCTCCCACGATGCAAACCCTGAGGAAACAGAACCATGCACTTGGCAGGCAAAGTCGCTGTGATAACCGGTGGCGGTTCGGGAATCGGCCTGGCGATTGCGGAAATGCTCAGCGGCGAAGGCTGCCGAACCGTCCTTGCGGGGCGTACGGCGGATCGGTTGCGCACGGCCGCAACTCATTGGAAACAGGGTCCCCCGCCGGAAGTTCACCCCGTCGATGTGGCGGATCGCCCCCAGGTAGACCAGCTGTTCACATGGGTCCAAACCCAGCTCGGTCCGGTCGACATCCTGGTCAATTCTGCGGGAGTGAACATCACGGCGCGAAGCATGGCAGAGATGACGCCTGCCCAGTGGGATCAGGTGTTGGCGGTGAACGTGACGGGCGCCTACAACTGCATGCACGCCGTACTTCCCCAAATGCGGGAGCGGCATTGGGGAATGATCATCAATATCTCGTCCGTGTCGGGCAAGCGGGTGACGGTGCTGGGTGGCGTGGCTTACTGTGCCTCGAAATTCGCGATGACCGCTTTGGGTACGGCGGTGGGCAACGAGGAAGCGGAGCGGGGTATCCGGGTGACCAACATTTATCCGGGCGAGGTGGACACCCCCATTTTGTTGCAGCGTCCCGAACCGGTCTCGGAGGAACGGCGGGCGAGCATGCTGCAACCGGAGGATGTGGCCCGCATGGTGCAAGCCATCGTGCGATTGCCGGAACGGGCCCACGTGCCGGAACTGGTGATCAAGCCGGCGGTTCAACCCTATGCCTAAAGGTTCCGGGGGCGACTGGCATTGACCCGCAGGCCGTGGTATATTGGGCGTTTTCTCGCGGGATCGTACCGCAGTTTTCCCTTGTTTATCACGTGACACCGATAGGAGACCGCTTGTGGGAACGAAGAAGACCGGTAAAGGCCGACGCAAAATCGGACGCAAGAAACGGCGAATGCGGGCAAAAATCCGTCACCGCAAGAAGTAAATTCGGCGGACATTGCGCGGTGGTTGCAACGCCGGTTTGGGCAGCTATACTATCAACACCGCAGATTCTGCTGCGGGATCCTGTCGTTTCGACGTTTCCCGGCGTTTGTTGTCCCCCTCATGAGCACATATGTCATCCGCTATGGTGCGATGCGATTGATTGGCGTGCTGACCGCGCGCAACGGGGGCACGTACGAGCGGGGCGCTCAAGTCATCATTCGCACGGCACGCGGATTGGAGGTCGGGGAAGTCCTGGCCCCCGCTGGCGAGGCAGATGATTCGGCCCCTGGAGAGGGCGACAATCACGGCAATGCCAACCAAGCCGTCCCTGATAATGGCAACAGCAGCTCCCTTCCGGGGGGTCAGATCCTCCGCCAGATGACGTCCGAGGATGCCAACGAACTGGCCCATCTCGACAGCCGTTCGGCAGAGGAGTTCGAAATCTGCCAGAAGCATATCGACCATTTGGAGTTGGCAATGCAGTTGGTGGACGTCGAACATCTGTTCGGGGGGGAACGGATCATCGTGTACTATCTGGCCGATGGTCGAGTGGACTTTCGCCAGTTGGTCCGCAGCTTGGCCGCGGAGTTCCAAACGCGGATCGAGATGCGTCAGATCGGTGTTCGCGACGAAGCCAAGCTTTTGGCCGATTTCGGCGATTGCGGCCAGCCGGTGTGCTGCAAGTCGCACTTGGTCGAAATGCCTCCGGTCTCGATGAAAATGGCCAAACTGCAGAAGGCCACGCTGGACCCCACGAAGATCTCGGGGCGTTGCGGGCGGCTGAAGTGCTGCTTGCGATACGAATACTCCACGTACCAGAGCTTGCAGCACGAATTGCCGCCGATCAATTCGGAGATCTTGACACGCCAGGGCCGTGCCAAGGTGCTGTGCCAGGAGATTCTGGCGCAGCAATTGCTCGTCCAATTGGAAGACAATCGCCGGCTCTTGATCGGTGCGGACGAGGTCCTGAGCGTTTTCCGCAAGTCCGGCAAAGGAAAGGCGAACTCGTGAGTTGGATTGAAACCGACATGTCCCCATCCATCCCGCCGATCTTGCAATTGTTACATGCCGACCCACGCTACCGGCTGGAAGCCTACCAGTTCGTGCGGGAAGCCTTGGACTATGCCCACCGCGAATTGGGCCTGGGCTACCAGCAACCGGTCAAACCGGGCGAAGAACCGCCTCGCGAGGCCCATGTTTCGGGCCAGGAATTGTGCGAAGCGATTCGCCTGTATGCGTGGCGCCAGTACGGATTTATGGCCAAGCTGGTCCTCAATCGCTGGGGGGTGCACTCAACCAGCGATTTCGGGGAAATTGTCTATAACTTGATCGATATCCAGGAGATGAAGAAATCGGATTCCGATCGGCGCGAGCATTTTGATGACGTGTACGATTTCGAGGAAGGCTTGGTACGCCAGTTTCGCTTCCAGACGGATTCCTCATGATGACCGCCGCCCGGCGACGCCGACCGGGTGCGCCCCGTTCCGGCCGAGTCCAAGAATCCTCGGAACCGGCGCCCGGCCCGCAGGCGTCCTCCCCACCGCCCGCCCAACCTCGCCGGCCGAACCGTCCCCTGCTAGCAGCAGCGTCGGTGCTGTTCGCGGTTTGGTTCGTTTTTCTCTTGGGCGTGGCGGTGTCTTTGCGGTGAGTCGGACACGTCGGACAGGTCAGACAGGTCCGACACGTCCGACAGGTCCGACACGTCCGACAGGCTCGCTCATCGGAACGGGCCGTTGGCGTCCGTCCTTGGATGCGGTGCGGAAATGGTTTATGATTCGGTCCGGGCAGTTTTCCATTTCGGCAACTTGGGAGGCGATGGGATGAAACCGCGGCACGCAATGGGCTCGATCATGTGGGTGTGGGCAATCACCAGCGTTTTGCTCGCTACGGAGTTCCCGATCACGGCGCCCCCGGAGGAGCTGGCGCAGGACGGGTTTTATACCAAATTCGTCAGCGCCGAGGGGTATCCGATCCTCGGCTCGCCGCAAGTTAACGACTACGCTTTGCGGGAAGCGGCTTACCTGGTCGGCCGGATGCTGGCCCACCGGCCGGAGGTGCGCGAAGCGCTGATTCAAGGTGGGTCGCGATTGGTGGTGATGGCCCACGACCAGTTCACGACGGACATTCCGGAACACGCCCACTTGCGGCCCAAGGATTTCTGGGATCGGCGGGCTCGCGGATTAGGTGGCTCGGCCACCGATCCGGCGTGTTCGTGCGGCGAAGAGAATCTGCTGGGTTACCGGGGCGATCCGTATGCGCGGGAAAACATCCTGATTCACGAGTTCGCCCACATGATGCACCTGCGCGGATTGAACGCCGTGGACCCCACTTTCGACCGGCGGCTGCAGGCCGCTTACCAAGCGGCGATGAAGGCGGGACGTTGGGAGGGCACCTACGCGGCCACCAACCACCACGAGTATTGGGCCGAGGGGGTGCAATCGTGGTTTTCCTGCAACCATCCCCCGGATCACCAGCACAACGAGATCAACAGTGCGGAGCAACTGCGCGAGTACGACCCGCAGCTGGCAGAGCTATGCGAGGAGGTGTTTGGTCCGGAGGCCTATGTTTACACGCGGCCGGAGACGCGTTTGGAGGGGCATCTGGCGGGTTACGATCCGGCGACTGCCCCCCGTTTCCGCTGGCCGGAACGGCTGGCCGATGGGCGGGCCACCGCACGTCGCCCCCCGCGCGGGTGCCCTCGCCGGCAGGAGGAAGTGGCGGAAGAATCGCCGGATGAAACCGCCGTAGCGCGCCGGGAACACGTAATCCAACAGATCGAAGGCTGGACCGTCCACGTGGACCGCCAACTGCTGGAGGACTCGCACCGCGCGGTAGGCGAACCGGCATTGAAGCTGTTGGCCTACAAACTGTTCGAGATCTCGCTGGTCGTCCCCCCCAGCCGCTTGGAGCACCTGCAGGCGGTGCCGATCTGGATCGATCTGGACCACCGGCTGGGAAGCTTACAGTATCACGTCAGCTCGGGCTGGCTGCGAAACAACGGCCACGATCCGGCAATGGCTCGGTCGGTGCATATTCCCCGCGCCCAACGGCTGATCGACTTGACCGTCCGGAACACCCAACCGTGGGTATTGCTGCATGAACTGGCGCACGCTTACCACCACCGCGTATTGGGGTTCGACGATCCCGCGATCATCGAAGCTTACGAGAAAGCCGTGGCGAGCGGGCGTTACGAATCGGTGCTGCATATCAGCGGCCGGCGGCAGCGGCATTACGCATTGGAAAACGCCCGCGAGTTTTTTGCCGAAATGAGCGAAGCGTATTTCGGCACCAACGATTTTTATCCCTTCGTGCGTGCCGAACTGCGCGACTACGATCCGGACACGTACGCACTGCTCGAACGGATCTGGCGCGAGGAGGGCGAACCGTCGCCCGAGTGATTTCCGACCAGCCGGGCAGGGCGGAGGCGCTTTTGACGGGAAGCGGGCGTTGGATCCCCGGGGTACAGCGGAGAGGCAATGAGGATCCTTGCGGAATCGCAAATGGCCCTGAACCGGCTCGGGGCTACCCTCCGGGGACTTGTCCAAGAGACGTTGCAGGTCGCGAAAGATCTGTTTCTGATCCTCATTCCGTCCGTCGTGATCGTCAAAATCCTGCAGGAAGGGGGCATCGTGGAACTGCTGTCCGCGGCGGTCGAGCCCCTGATGCGGACGTTCGGGCTGCCCGGAGAAATGGCGATTGTCTGGACAACGGCGATTGTCACCAACATCTATGGGGCGATGGCGGTCTTCATGATGGTTGCTCCCGAGTTGGAGATGACGACGGCCCAGATGACGGTGCTGAGCACGATGATCCTGATCTGCCATTCGCTGCCGGTCGAACTGGCACTGACGCAGCGGGTCGGCTGTCATTTCCTGTTCCTGGGTCCCCTGCGTTTCTTGGGCGCCTGTCTGTGCGGATGGTGCCTGCACCTGCTGTTCCGGGCCTTGGGCCTCTTTTCGGGGGCGGCCCGGATTCTGTGGACCGAGCAGCGGGTGGAGACGTCCTGGGTCGATTGGGGCTGGAACCAGGCCGTCAATTTCCTGTTCATCCTGGCCGTGCTGTTCGGGTTGTTGGCGATGATGCGGTTCTTGAATTACACCGGTTTTTCCGCCCTGATGGGCCGGCTGCTCCGCCCGCTGCTGCTGGTCATGGGCATCTCGTCCCAAGGCGCCTCGATCGCCGTGTTCGGGTTGCTGGCCGGAATCACGTTCGGCAGCGGATTGCTGCTGGCCGAAGTCCAAAAGAATTCGATTCCCGACAAGGATGTCGTGCTGGTGCTGGCCTTTCTCTCGCTCAGTCATGGCATCATCGAGGACACCGCGCTGATGATGCTGCTGGGCGGTCACCTCTCCGGGATCCTGCTGTTTCGGCTGCTCTTTTCGGTCGCGGTCCTGGCGATCTTGAGCAAGCTCCCTTTCATCCGATTCGAGAAATTGCGGCTGGGGCAGGTTGGCTGAGAGCGTGGTTCAGGGCGTTGGTTCGGGGCGCAGGATCAACACGTTCACGCCATTACCGGCCAGTTCCGCAGTCACCGCGAGCCGGCCCGAATCGTCGCGTTGGCATGCCGTCCGGCACGTGGCATGCAGCACGGCCCGTTCGGCCACTTGCCGGTACTCCGCCTCGGTGAATACGTGGTCGCGATCCGGCCCGGGCCGGTCGCCCAATTCCCGGGCCAGTCGGAGGTAGCTGTTATGGTCCCGGTCGATCCGGTACTGCACGATCTCCCGCGAGTCCGCCTCACAACCGATCAGTTCCAAGCGGATTTCGAAGTGGGCGTCCGATCGCGACTGCGGATCCTGGACGTGATGCGAGTACAGCACGATGCGCAGGTCGTCCTCGGTGGCACTGGCGAATCCGCCCACGGCATGGCCACCGATCTGTTTCGGTGGCAGGACGCGGAAGTCCTCGCGCAGGGTGGATAGCAGGTTGACGAAGTGAAAGATGGGGCTGGGCAGGACCTCCCGCCGGTCGTCCAGGCGGATGCTCCGCACCACATCATTCAGGGTGCTGAAATTATTGCGGATGCCGGGCCAGCCCATCAGGGTCGCTTCGCCGCCGTAGGCGAATCGCGGGTCTTGGGCCGCTCGCTGCAATTGGCGGGCCACAATATGAGCCGTCCAGGTGGGGAAATAGCCATTGCCCAGGAACAATTCGGCGGCGCCCGGATCGGAAATGCCTTGCCATGTCGGCACGGTTTCGTGGCTGACGATCGCCAGCGTCCGGAAATACTCGGGGTCGATTTCCAAGGCGATTTCTTTGGCGCGGATCAGTTTGGCGGCCGCCATTTCCGCATCGTTGTAGGTGTGGATCGAGAGGAAATCGAAGGGGGCCCCCCGACCTTCGTGGGCCGCGCAGAGATGTTCGACCCGCGCCGAACGTTGGCCCTCCAGGCGAGGATCGGCGTAAGCGGCGTTCCGTTCCAACGCGCCCGGCCCGTGAGCATGAGGCGAAACGTGGGTCAGGAAATCTTCCAGCCGCATATTCAACCCGGCGATCGCCCCCAATTCCAGCCCCCCCACCTGCACTTGGTGCGAATCGTACCCGTGGTCCTCGAAGGCGCGGAGGATCGCGTCCGACGTGTAATCGTAGAACCGTTGCAGTTCCTCCCAGTCCCGATTGCGCCAGTACAGATTCATCAAATCCGGCTCGTTCAGCACCACCCAGGGCCAGTCGAGTGTCGCGTCGCCATAGCGTTCGATCAGATGGCTGGTGATGTGGCGGGTCACCTGGTGTAATTGAACCAAGCACTTGGCCGTCGTCCCGCCGCGGCCGTCGATGGCCAGGTCGCCCGGCGCGCCGGCGAAACGGGGGATCACGCGAAAACCGAATCGCTTGACCAGCAGGTCCCACTCGTGATGGACTCGGCCCCAGTAGTAGTGCGCCGTACCAGGCGGAGCGAACTTCCGCAGGTACGTGCCGCCGGGCGGGAACAGGCCCGGACTGTCCGGATCCTCCCGGTCGGGCAGTGGTCGCGGATAGTCGATCTGCCACGGTGTGGCAGGCTGCTCGAATGGCGT
>SLEY01000303.1 GCA_007124535.1 Planctomycetaceae bacterium | reverse complement strand
GGGGCAGCCGCGACGAACGAACGCATAGGGATCATGAGATGATTACAGGCATTCACCACGTGTCGTTTTGTGTTAGCGACATGGAACGTTCGCTACGATTTTACCGGGACGGTCTGGGATTCGATGTGCTCAGCGACCGCACGATTCAGGGACCGGTGCCGGAGAAGGTGATCCAGTTGCGCGGGGCGCACCTGCGACTGGTCCATCTACGGGGCCACGGATTGGGACTGGAACTGATTCAATACTATGCTCCCGAGGGGTTACCACGGGCGGTGCGACCCTGTGATGTGGGCAGTGCCCACATCTGTTTCCTGGTGGATGACCTTGATGGCGAGATGGAGCGGCTGACGGGGCACGGCGCCCGTTTTCTTTCGGACGCGATGACGGTGGAAGGCGGGCCGAATGCCGGGAATCGTTACGTTTATTTCCTGGACCCGGATGATATCCCGCTGGAACTGAGCCAACCGGCCCCGCGGGGAACGCCGGTCGATTGCTGAGGGAGGAAGCATGGGGACACCCCGTTTTGCTGTCACGATGGGCGACCCGGCGGGCGTGGGTCCGGAACTCTGCCTGCATTTGCTGGAAAAGGCGGGGGACTGGCGAGACTGCCTGCCGATCGTCTTCGGCGATGCGCGGCTGCTGAGACGGGTGGGCGAAATCGTCGGCTGGCCGTGTCGCTGGGAATCCATTCGGCCCGAGCAATGGCCGGTGGCCGCCGAGTGCTTGGCCCGTCCGGCCGTATTGGACTTGGGCGGCTTATCCGTCCAGGACGTTCAGCCGGGGCAGGTCAATGCGGCCACCGGCGCGGCTGCTTACCGGTACATTTGCGCCGCCATTCAGGCGGCTTTGGATGGTCAGGTCGCCGGCGTCGTGACGGGCCCGATCCACAAGGAAGCCCTCCGCATGGCCGGTGTCCCGCATCCGGGCCATACCGAGATCCTTGCCGAACAGACCCGTACCGCTCGCTTCTGCATGATGCTGACTTCCCCCGAGATCACGTGCAGCCTGGTCACGACGCACGTGGGTTACGGCGACGTCCCCGGTTTGTTGACTTCGGAGCGGATTCTGGAGGTGATTGAACTGACGGCTGCGGCGATGCGGCAGATCCGCGGACGGACCCCTCGACTGGTTGTTTGCGGGCTGAATCCGCATGGGGGTGAGCATGGTTTGTTCGGGAGGGGTGAGGAGGAGCGATTGATCGAGCCGGCCGTTGCGGCCGCCCGGAAACAGGGTTTGGATGTGGAAGGTCCGTTGTCACCCGACACGGCTTTCTTGCGGGACCGTCGCCGCCGGACGGATGCTTTTGTGTGCATGTATCATGATCAAGGGTTGATCCCGCTGAAGGCCTTGGCCTTCGAAGATGCGGTCAACGTCACGCTGGGTCTGCCGATCGTCCGGACGTCCGTGGATCATGGCACGGCCTTGGACCTTGCCTGGAAGGGGAAGATTCGTCCCACCAGCCTGATGGCGGCAGTTGGGCTGGCCACGTGCCTGGCGGTCCAGTCGAATGTCGGGATGGCGAGCGATTAAGCATCTGCCAAGAAATAACAGTCGCACTGCTCGGCGCGGGTCCACTGCTCGGCGCGGGTCCACTGTTCGGCGTGGGTCTCTGACCCCACTGTTCGGCGCGGGTCTCTGACCCCGCCGAAACCGCCGACCGAAGGTCTCCACCGATATGGGAGACCTTCGGACGGCGGGGTGGCTCGGTCAGAGACCGGCCACAACGCGGGTCGGCGGGGTGGCTCGGTCAGAGACCGGCCACAACGCGCTCGGTCAGAGACCGGCCACAACGCGGCGCGGTCGCCGCCGTCCTTTCCCTTTCGCCGCCGCCCCCTCTCCCTTTCGCCGCTGATTGTGCCTAAGATTATGCCAGGGACACCTGACCCGGCCCGATGTGCAGGACGGGGGGGGGATTTCCGCCAGTTGGGGATGAGGAGCCGAGATTACTGATGGGGTTGTACGACCGCGACTATTTGCAAGACGATTACCAGCCGCGTTGGACCGCCAGCGGGGCTCGGATGATGGTGACCAATCTGGTGATCCTGAACGCCGGGATCTTTTTGCTGAACGCCTTCGTGGGCCGGGATGCCGGCACCGGCAGTTGGCCATTGTTGGAATGGTTTGCCGTACGCCCTGAGCACCTGTTGCAGCCCTGGATGTGGTGGCGGATGCTGACCAGCGGCTTTGTGCACGACCCGACGGGGATCGGCCATGTCTTTTGGAACATGTTCGGGCTCTTCATTTTCGGGCGGGACGTCGAGTGGCGTTATGGTCGCAAGGAATTCCTGTGGTTCTATTTGGTGGCCATTGTCGCCGGTTCGCTGCTGTGGTGTCTGCGAAACCACATTCAGGGGGTAACTCAAACCCCTCTAATTGGAGCTTCGGGCGGGGTGACGGCGATCATTTTGTTGTTCGTCTATAACTTCCCGCACCGCACGATCCTGTTGATGTTCGTGTTTCCCGTGCCGGCCTGGGTACTGGGCGTGCTGATCATTGCGGGCAATGCGACGGGCGTATTGGGGATGACGGGGGATGCGGCCACGGCATTCGATGTCCACCTGGTCGGCGCCGCCTTTGCAACGGCCTATTTTTTCGGCGGCTGGAAT
>SLEY01000172.1 GCA_007124535.1 Planctomycetaceae bacterium | reverse complement strand
CGGCGGCTGCCCAAATAGCAGCGGGCGACGTCGCAGCCCAAGTGGGCGGCCGTGCGGATCAGCAGGCGGGCATGATCCTCGGCAGGACCCCAGCGGTCGGCGTTGTAGGAGCGGGAAGTCGGGCAGATGCTGCCGGTTCCGGCCTGCAATTCGATCCCGGCCCGCCGGGCCTGCTCTCGGATGGTTTTCAAATAGTCCGGTTCCAGACTCTCGTAGACTTCCAGATCGGACAGCAGCAGGGCATCCAAATTCAGCGAGGCGGCATAGTCGATCAACTGGGGCGCCTTCCAGTGGAAGGCCCGGATCGAGAAATTGTCGATGCCCAGCTTCAGGTCCGCCCCCGCCGTCTCGTTTCCGCCGGCCGGTGCGACCAGGTGGGTCGCCGCCACCGCGCCGATCCCAGCCAAAAACTCTCGCCGATTCCAATGTCCCCCGGTTCTTCTCATGATGATCTCCAACACAATTCGTTCATGCTCGATTCCTGCCAGTCGAACGCTTCGACTAAGAAATACGACAGCCTACCCCGATTCAATCTTGTTCACCTGACGCCGCAACAATCCCGTCATCCATATCCTCAATATCACGGGTCACTGCTAGAGATTTCCAAGTTGCCATCCAGAAGTGGGTCGAAAACTGAACACCCGATTTCTTGTTAATCACTGCCGCTCCTCAGGGGGCACCAAGTCTCTTCGCAGTTCCTCTAGCTGCGCAGACAATGTTTCGAGTTTCGCCCGCATCTCCACCTGCTCTCCGCCAATTTCGTGCCGAACCTCATTTGCGAGATTCAGTGTCGTCAGATGGCTGCGCAAAACCGTCATTCCGAGTGCAAAAACCGCGATGAGTCCACCTAATGTTAAGGCCGCAGTAAACCTTTGCACAGTTCTTGCTGCTCCAACGGCCGCTCTCTCGGCGGATCGGATTTCCTGAGGGATCGAACTTCGGATTGACCTAAGATCGTGGGCCTTTCTGAAAAACGCGTCAAGCGGCAACCAACGTTTGCGTTTCGGAAAAGGGTTGTATCCCTCGGGCATTCTGGGCACGCATTCTGTCATTGTCTCACTTCGGGCATCATCATCCCACTGCAGCTTGGTAAACTCCATCCATAATAAGCCCTCCCCAGCTTCGAACACGTATTCATTGTCGGTCAGATTGTGCAAAGGAATAAAGAGATCGCCTTCATACCCCGGATCCACTAGCGGGCCGGTTCCCAGAAGCAGCCCTCGGTACACGTGCGTAATCTTGAGATTGAAACGGATCGCAATGTAGTAGGGCAAACGAAATTTCGGCTTGACTTGGACGAATGCAATTGAATTACGTCTGAGAGAAAACTTGCGTGGCCTGTCGTATTTGCCGCTATCAATAACCACCTGCTGATCATACTTCACTTCGTTTTCGTCCCAGTACACCACCCGGCCCTCAAAAGGAATCTCCAACGATGCAGGTTTGATCTTTTTCAGATCGTCTTCCGTAAACGGCGACAGCATCCCGGTCTTGAGGATATAGTCACGGATCTGTCCGGAATGCAGGAGTGCAGGCTGTATTCCGGGAAACGGGTCCCTTGCCTGCCATTTGTCATACCGCTTCTGGGCTTCCGCATCATCCCGAATGTACTCGTCGTCCGCTATTCTTCGGCTCTTCGAATCCGGCCGGTCTCCGGAGGTTGATTCCGTCATCAGAAAGTCCTTTACGAAGGCGACTGACCTGCGTTTCCCACAAATCGCGCGGAGATGTACCGCAAAAATCCACCCGGCAGCCAATCTGCGCTTCCACCTGTCGGATGAACTCTTCTGCACGATTCGACAACGATCCCGGACCATCGACTCCGGGATCCACATAATCCAGATGATTGAGGACGACTTTTGTCGGCTGGTTGGCCAGGATTCCGGCCTTCACAATTTCCGCATCGAATCGTCCGATCCTGCGAACCTGTTTGGTTACCGAAGTGTATTCGCAATACCCATCGCTCAACCCCGATTCGGAAACCAGCGTTTCCCAGTCGATTTCGTTGGGCAGCAACCCGGACCGGCCGGCCACACGGATGGGGAACGCGCGAACCACCAAGACGACTTGGTCCACCAGAAGGGGACTCAGTCCGGCTTCGGCCAGGAACGCCGCTGCCGTCGTGTCCCGGCTTGTCACGTAGGGAAAGGAGTCGGAGTGAAGCAGCGAAAGCCCGTAGCCTTGTGTGCCTTCGATAAGGACGCGCGCACCATCCGCAAGCAAGTCGCCCAACAGGGGTTTCGTCGGCCGCACGAAGGGCAGCAATTCCGGCTGATCGCCGGCGAATCGCGCGTCGGAACCCCGCAGGACACGCCGCACGACGGCAGCCCCCGTTCCGGAGCCGGTGGAGCCGATTCGGCGGTTCAGATGCTGCTCGCGCTCGGCCCGCCGATCGTCATCCGTGATTACCATCGCGTCGGGGTCGACCGCAACTCGGTCGGGGGCCAGTCCGGCATCCGAAACTTCTGCAAGAAAAAGCTCCGGATCAATATAGCTGCCCGCCGCGATGGCGCAAAGGACATTCGGCAGTACGGCCGCAGTCGGCAACTGGCGAAATATGCGGGAACGCCCGTGATCATCGACTACCGTATGCCCGGAATTCGGTCCTCCAACACGAACCACTGCAGCCGCGTCGAACTCCCGCGCGAACCAGTGGGCGACCTTGCCCTTTCCTTCAGAACCGAACTGACCTCCGACGATAATCGTGATCGGCATTCGTCACCTCGTGCAAAGTCTGGTGATCGTGGACAAAAGCTGCTTCTCGAGCGAATCAAGGGTATCGTGGTTTCGGATGACGCCGTGGGCAAGTCGGCTGAGCAACGGCACATTTGCCTCGACGGGGTGGTCGGAGGCAGCTTGGAAACTGGAATCATCCGGGAAATCCCCACCATATCGGACGGCACGAATTCTGGCTGGGGCATCCAGATGGAGATGCAAGAACCGTGGTCCGAACCTTTCCATAAACGCAGCATGATCCTCGGGATGACGCAGACCATCGATGACAACGTCCGTCGAACCGGGGAGTCCCGCCAGGAGTTGGTGACATAACCAGCGCTGCCCCGGATCGTGATGAATCCGTGCCCCTAATTCCTGAAGCGTTCGACGGTTCACAGGCCTTCCCGTCGAGTGGAGCGTCTGCGCCAAAACCTGGCTGAATCGACCGTATTCGTAGCCATGATTTCTCAGCAGTAAAGCGGCAGTTGTCTTCCCCGCGGCGATCTTGCCACTCAGTCCAACCGCGCGGTGCTGGCCCCAACCATTGTGCGCCGGGTCGAGGCTGGGGATGATCAAGTAATCTTCCTTCTCGTTTCCGAGGGCCTCGAACCTGCCGTGCCACCAAAACAGCCCGACCAGCGCCGAGGTGATCGCGTCCAACTCGTCATGGGATACTTCACTGCAATCGATCCAGGGACCGGTCAAGCCGAATTCCCGCAGACCTGTCTGGAGCAATCGCAGGCTGGTTCCTTTTCTCGGGATCCGCAGTATGTCTTGAGCAGCTCCGGGATAACTTTCGATCACCGGAATCCCGGCTTTGCGCAGTTGGCTTGCAAGCCGGATTCCCCTTTCCGTCAACCGTTGCATGCTGGGGATCAGGCAGGGATAAACATGCACTCCGCGACGCCGCAACTCTCGTTCGCACCATCGCATGATACCACATCTCTCGCGACTGGGATCATCATCTGCAACGCTCGTTCTTCCATCGGGAAGTGACAGCGGAGAGTCTATGGAAACGAGGTGGGGGTTGGCTTCCAATGTTGCGGTCATGATTTCCTCGTCCGTCTCGAGAGTCGACGTCTCCGCATGACTGCCGCGAAGTGCGCACCAGCCGGAGGGGCGACGGCTCGATCCGGTGAGATCAATTCCAATAGCGGTCAATTCTCCGCGATCGTAGTTCTCCGAACACAAGTCATCAAATATCAGCGTTGGACCAGCTTTGCCGCGATATCGAGGCAGCTTGACCGTACCGGTCTTCGCATCGCCTTGAACCGGCCAGGCAATCCCACTCCGTTGGCTCGCAAATCGAAATCCGGGTCGAACCGGATCCGGGATGTCGCTCCGATCCAAGAGCCTGTATGCCGCCACATCGAATATCGCTTTCATTCCTTCGATGTCGGCATGATTGTAACGAATCAAACGCCTTAGTGCATCCAGGTCACCTCGGCAATACTCGTGCCATAACACGGTAGCCGCCTTGCCATCGATGTCGCCCAGGTCTGGGTCGCGTGCGACGCCGATCTGCTGCTCGATTTCCTTCTGGGGGCCCCCGATGCCGGCGCGCCGTGCGAAGAAGCGGAGATCGACATGTACGGGCGGAAACGAAGCCTTTGGAAACTCCTGAAGGATGAAGGGGACGTCGAATCGGGCGCCGTTGAAGGTGATAAGCGCCTTGGCTCGACTAATCGCCTCAAGAAGTGCATCGGGCTGGTCCCCCTGAATGTGGGAATGGTAGTGGGCTCCAAAACACCATCCGACCAGCGTCAGGCGATCGTAGAAAAGGCTCAGGCCAGTGGACTCGATATCGAGGAACAGGGTCTGATCAGGGAAAGCGTAAACGATTCGGTAGTGCTCGGCGCGAGGGAGGCGCCGGGCGAAGTACTCGACGTCTCCACGCTCGAAAGCGGAACGTGATTCATTGACGGCGTCCGCATAATGGTTGCAACCAAACAACAACATCTGTCTAGCATTCAGTTGCTCGAAGTCAGTCCACGACGCGATGCCGCGACGCCACAACTGGCCTTCGCGTCGGGCGCTGATTCCCGCGAAGTGCTGGAAACTTGCTTGAAGCATCGTTTCTTCGGGGGGTGAATAGGTTCCTGAGTCGGGAATTCTGGTAACTCTACGCGGATTTTAGCCCGGCGTTGTTCCAAATCGCAAGCCGGGGGAGAAGAAAACGAAGGCGAACCCGCCACGCCTGCTGTCCCGAGATACTCCCTGTAATGGCACCTTCATAGCCAATAAGAGCTATCCCTGTGAAAGGCAACATTACGATTCCAGCGGGTCCGGCGAATGCGACATCAGCGCCGTCAGTTTGTTGAAATCCACCTCGACCCCCAGTCCGGGGCCGGTTGGCAGATAGGCTTGGTCGCCGCGGATGTCCAGCGGCTGGGCCAACACACTGGCCGCGAGGAACTGGGGGCCGTTCAGGGCGGCGGGGCGGTCCAACCCGTAAGCGCCGTACAGCGCCAGACTGGCGGCCAGGGCAAGGTCGGGGTCCATCAGGCCGCTGCCCAGCCACATCAATCCGTGCCGCTCGATCAACTCGATCTGGCGCCGGTTGGACAGCAGACCGCCGCAACGTGCCGGCTTCATCGCGACGCCATCCAGCATGTTCAGGTGCACGAATTCTTCCAACTCGACCGGCGAAACCACGCCTTCATCCATCAGAATCGGTAGCGCGCCCTGTTTCTTCAACGCCTGGTAACCGCGGATGCGGTTGGGGCGGAGCGGCGATTCCAAGACATCGACGCCGGCGTCCGCCAGTTTGGGGGCCACCGCCAACGCCGTTTCGACGTCGTAATTGCCGTTGGCATCGGCCCACAGAAAACCGTGGGGCGCGGCCTCGCGCACCCGGCGCGCCAGCCGCACGTCGAACTCCGGGTCGGGAGCGACTTTGATGTTGAAGTTCCGATACCCCCGCTGCTGCCCCAGCGATAACTGATCCTCCAAATCGTCCAGCCGCTGGACATTGATCGTCCAGCTGAGGGTGATCCACTCGGTGGGCGACCGTCCCCACAGCTGGGCAAGCGTTCGTCCCTGCAGCTTGCCCGACAAGTCGTGCAAGGCGAGATCGACTCCGGCGCGGGCCAGCGGCATGCCGGTGCTGAACCCGGGAGCGATCGCCTGATCCATTCGCCAATGCGCCTGTTCGATCTGTAACGGGTCCCTGCCGATCAACTGGGGAGCGTAATAATCGCGGATGGCGATGGTGGCGGTCTCCAGCGTCTCGTAGCTCCAGCTCTCGATCGGTACGCTCTGCCCCCACCCCACGGTCCCCTCGTCGCCCGTGATCCTTACCAGCACCGCCGCACGCCCCGCTGCCGAGCGGCCTGTGAGGAATTTGAAAAAGCCCCGAGTCGGGTAGCGAAGCGGGAAGACTTCCACACGATCAATTTTCACTGCCGACTCCTGAAACCGTGCCATCCGACCGCTTGTGCCAATCGATCCGCACCCATCATGGCCCGTTCCGTCTCACCCGCCTGAGCTTATCATCGGCCAGTATTTTCGGGGGCTAAGCGGCGGCAGAGGATCGCCAGCACCTTTTTCTTTTGGGGCAACAAGATCAGGGTCGCCGACTGGTCCCCGCGGAGGGTCATTTCGGCTCGCAGTTGTTCTGGGCGTAGCCGGACACCTCGTTTCTTGATTTCCAGTTTCCCGATTTGTCGCTGGCGGAGCAGGGTGCGTACCCGGCGGAGACTGAAAGGCAGCGTCTCCAGGACCTCGAAACCACTGATTTCGGGGGCGTCGATAATCTCGTCTTTGGTCAGATAGGGGATTGCCGGTGAGATGGCGGACACACCGTACTTTTCGGCGACCACCGCGGTCAAATCCGCGGCGAGCACCGCAGCATGGGGTTCGAACACATAGCGTCCCACGCGTTCGCCGGGCGGCACTTCCCCCCCCGGATTGCCCCGCACCGTGCATGCGGCGGACGTTCCGTTGGGGAACACGGTAGCGGCTCTCTGACCGGGATGGCGGGCCAACTCATTGAACCAAGCCATTTGCTGCCGGCACTCGCCCCGGCTCCCCAGCCATTCCAACTCCGCCTGTTCCCGCCAGTCATCGGGAACGCGGGTGGCCGGCGCCATTTTGATCGCCCCGGATGGATTCGCCTGCAGCATTTGACGCATGGCTTCCAAATCGGGCTCGTACAGTTTCAAATCCGTCGTTCGCCGGCGATGCGGACGGCGGTCCGGATCCATATGCCAAGCCACGTAGTCAGCCAGATCCGCGGCTGCCGCATCCTTGATTTGAGTGGAATCGATGGGCCGTCCCAACGCCTCGCAGTTGGTTTCCGCCAACAGAGCCGCTACGTCGTCGCGATCCACGGCCGTGGCTTGACAGCGATGGGCCAAGGCGAGCAGGTCGCCGCCGATGCCGCAGCAGAGGTCGGCAACCGACTGGTTTTCCGGAAAACGGCCGGCCTTGTAACCCGCCAGTTGCTCGTCCGTCGCTTGTTCCAACAACTGGCGAGTGAAATACATCTGATCGGCTCGACTGAACTTGACCCGCGCCCGACGTCGCAATTGGGATTGGGCGATCAGCAGGTGGGTACGCGAGGCCCCCAGATCGCGGCGCAATTGGACCGTCGTCGCCAACAGCGACTTCGGATCGCTCTCGCTCTGCATGGCGATCTCCAGCCAGCGTTTGGCTTCGTCACTAACCAACCAGCGAAATTCGTCTAGGTTTTCAGAACTGGGCAACGTTTCCATTGTCAACAGGTCTTGTCTTGCATCGTGGATTGGGGAAGATGGAACGTATGATGTCCGAGTCAGTTGATATTCTCGCGGTTTATCTCCATTTGGCAAGCGCCAGCCGCCGCCGAAGACGTATCCACGTCCACGATCGTCTGTTGGTTGTTGCGGCGTCGATTGCGGCGATGGCACATCTACCCCGAATTGCGGCATATTGTAAACGAACGATCCTGGAACACAACCCGCGCCACCTGATTCGGCGATGGGATACGGTGGAGGAGGCCCTTGAAGACCCGGATTTCTTGCACTTGCTGCGCAGTATCCAACGCCGATACCCCCTGGAAAAGGCGGAAAGCTTGTTGGATTCGTTGGGGATTGACCGTGCTTGCGAGCGGAACACTTACTACTCGGACGAGGAGTACGCGGCGGCGTTGCTGGGAACGACCCTGAAAGAACTGGAAGACGGGACCTGGTAACCCCCAAGAAAATCGAAATAGCGAAAGGAATTCCACAATCATGTCGCCCCAACGATTACGAAGCCTTGGTTGCTTGCTGATCTTCTGGACGATTCTGGGAACAACCTCGTTCGGAACCGGCGCCCGAGCGCTGGATGGCCGGCAAGCGGGCCAGCTCGCCCCCCCTGAAGGCATTGCATTGCCGGAACGTGGAATCAGCTCGCATCGAGGTTCCAATCATACCCACCCGGAGAACACGTTGCCCGCTTTTCAGGAAGCCATCCGGGCCGGCGCTCACCAGATCGAATTGGATGTGTACCTGACCGATCATGGGGATTTGGTGGTGATTCACGACCGCACGGTGGATCGGACGTCGGATGGCCGCGGCGACGTCCGGCAGATGACGCTGGCGGAGATTCGGCGTTTGGATGCAGGCAGCTGGAAGGATGAGCGGTTTGCCGGCGTGCGGATCCCGACGCTTGACGAGGCCTTGGAGATCATGCCGCACAATGTCTGGTTGAATTTGCACTTAAAGGGTGGCTACGAATTGGGGTCCGCAGTTGCGAAGAAGGTATTGGAACACCGGCGGGCTTACCAAGCGTTCTTGGCGGCGGGACGCGATGCGGCGAACGGAGCCCGTTCGGTGTTCGCGGAGATCCTGATCTGCAACATGACGCGCCGTGCGGACCTCGATCGCTACGTCGAGGAAACGATCCAGCACGGCGACGCATTCATTCAGTTCCGGGGGAGGGATGGCATGCCCACGCCGGCGCAGATCCACCGTTTGAAGGAAGCCGGAGTTCGCATCAATTACTTCGGCACCAACGATTCGGAGGAACTGGAACGCTTATACGAACTGGGCATCCAGTTCCCGCTGGTCGATGACCTGCATCCGATGATGGAGCGGGCCGAGCAACTGGGCATCCCCCGGCTGGATCCGGTCTTCCTCCCGTAACCCCTTGGCGCCGGCAGAGAAGGCGCGCGGAGGAACTCGGTTCCGAACCGCGTTGCCCGAGACGCGAGCCGGAGCGTTAGCTATTTTGTGGGGGGTGGGTTCTTGCAGTCAGCCCCGGTTCCGTTTGTAATACAGGCTGTGGCGCAGGCCGGGACGGTCTGCTGTACCCTTCCCCCTTGAAATGGAGATGACAGGCATGGCCAAAAAGACAATCCAGGACGTCCAGGTCACTGGGAAAACCGTATTGATGCGTGTCGATTTCAATGTGCCGCTCGACGACCAGCAGCGAATCACCGATGACCGCCGCATCCGGATGGCGTTGCCGTCGATCCGCTCGGTGGTCGACCGCGGTGGGCGTCTGGTCCTGATGAGTCATCTGGGGCGGCCGAAAGGGGACGCGGGGGACGCGAAATTCAGCCTGCGACCGACGGCGGAGAAATTGGCCGAATTGCTGGGACGCGAGGTGGCTTTCGCCAGCGATACGGTGGGCCCCGAAGCGTCGGCCCAATTGGCGGCGTTGCCCGAGAACGGGGTGCTGGTGCTGGAGAACCTGCGTTTCAACGCGGGCGAGAAAAAAGGAGATGCCGAATTCGCCCGGAAATTGGCCGCCATGGCCGATATCTACTGCAACGATGCGTTCGGCACCTGCCACCGTCTGGATGCCTCGATGGTGGCGGTTCCCGAAGCGATGGGCGATCGCCCCAAGACGGTCGGCTTGCTGGTCGAAAAGGAGATCCAGTACTTGAGCGAGACGATCGCGAATCCGGAACGGCCATTCGTGGCCATCCTGGGCGGCGCCAAGGTGTCGGACAAGATCCAGGTGATTCGCAACCTGCTGGGGATCTGCGATCGGGTCTTGATCGGCGGCGCCATGACCTACACGTTCTCCCTGGCGCAGCACGGCCAGGTGGGCCAGAGCTTGGTGGAACCGGATCGGGTGGAGTTGGCCCGGGAGCTGTTGGAAATGGGGGGCGAGAAACTGGTCCTGCCGATCGACATCCACTGTGGGAACGCCTTCCAGAGCGATTGCGAGAAACAGATCGTGCCCACGGGAGGCATTCCGGACGACTACCAGGGTCTGGATATCGGCCCCCAGACGGCTGATCGTTATGCGGAGATGATTCGCGACGCGAAGACCGTGGTCTGGAACGGTCCCATGGGGGTCTTTGAAATGCCCCCGTTCGATCTGGGCACGAAAGCCGTGGCTCAAGCGATCGCCGCGAGCGGGGCGACCAGCATCATCGGCGGCGGCGACAGCGCGGCAGCGATCGAACAGTTGGGCTACGCCGAGCGGGTTTCGCACGT